>CALZDK010000013.1 GCA_945637645.1 uncultured Prevotella sp. | reverse complement strand
CGCGGAGTGAGTTCAGGTTGCCGAGATAGAGCTTGTCCTGATAGCCTTGTGCTATTCTTGCTGCCGCAAGCGTAATCTTTCGTGTCACGAAGTTTTCGCCACGGCGTTCGCTCTCGTGGTTGAAGAGGATGCCGTTGCAGCAGTACATGTTGTACGACTCACGGTAGTTTTTCATTATCCAGAAACCGTAGAGCTTTGCCACTGCGTATGGCGAACGTGGGTAGAACGGCGTTGTCTCGCTTTGTGGCACTTCCTGAACCTTTCCATAAAGTTCAGACGTTGATGCCTGGTAAATTCGGCATGAGTGTTCCAGTCCGCAGATGCGTATTGCCTCAAGCAGTCGGAGAGTGCCCACGGCATCAGTGTCGGCAGTGTATTCCGGTACGTCGAACGACACCTTCACATGACTTTGCGCCGCGAGGTTGTATATCTCGTCGGGTTTCGTCTCGCCAATAATCCTGATTAACGATGAAGAGTCGGTCATGTCTGCCCAGTGCAGGTTCACCAGTCGCGACTTTTTCATATCCCTTACCCATTCGTCGAGATAGAGATGTTCAATTCTTCCCGTATTGAAGGATGAGGAACGTCTTAGTAGTCCGTGAACCTCATATCCTTTTTCGATGAGGAATTCCGCAAGATACGAGCCGTCCTGACCCGTAATACCTGTTATAAGGGCAACTTTCTTTTTCATAATCATTTATCCTGTTGTTCTATAAATTGTTTTATTCTTTGTTCTTCCGATAGCTTGCATATCAGCAAGGTGTCGTTGTTCTCAGCAACGATATACCCGTCAAGTCCCTGTATTATGACTTTCTTCTCCTGTAGTGTGTGTACCATGCAGTTTTTCGACTCGTAGAGCTGTATGTTGTCGCCAATGCAGCCATTGCCGTAGAGGTCTTTCCTTGTCTGCGCCAACAGCGAACCCCACGTGCCAAGGTCGCTCCAACCGAAGTCTGACGGACAGACGAAAATTTCTTCCGCCTTTTCCATTATGGCATAGTCAACGGAGATGTTCTCGCATGTGGGGAACACCTTGTCTATTGTCTCCTGCTCCTTGTCGGTGCCGTAGATGGGGAGTAGTGATTCGAAAATCTTCGACATCTTCGGCTGATATACCCTGAAAGCATTCACGATGGTGCTTACGTTCCATAGGAAAATGCCTGAGTTCCAGAAATAATTGTTCTTCTTGACATATTGGATTGCCGTTGCCTCGTCGGGTTTCTCCCTGAAGGAGTCAACCCTGAATATCTCCTTGTTGCGCAGCGAACTTGACGAAAGGTCTGCCTGGATATAGCCATATCCTGTCTCTGGACGGGTTGGCTTGAGTCCGAGAGTGACTATGGAATCAGTCTCTCCGGTGAATTTGAGACATTCCTTTATTATTCTTTGAAATTCCACCACATTGGTGACGATGTGGTCGCTTGGGGCTACCACGATGTTTGCCTTGGGGTCAATGGATTTTATTCTCCAGCTCACATAGGCTATGCACGGCGCGGTGTTGCGTCGGCATGGTTCGCAGAGGATATGGTCGGCTGGAAGTTTGGGTAGTTGACTCCTTACAATGTCGATATATTTCACGTTGGTGACTATCCACATGTTTTCTGGCTCACAGATGCCGTCAAACCTCTCAATAGTCATCTGTAGCAGTGATTTGCCGGTGCCGAGTACGTCGATGAATTGCTTTGGCATTTCATTAGTACTCATTGGCCAGAATCTACTTCCTACACCTCCAGCCATTATCACCAAATGGTTCTTTCTTAGTGCCATAATAAGTTGTTTTCTTTAATAGTTGGCAAAATTACATAAAAAAAAGATATTGTCCAAATTATATTCCTTGTTTTTTTGTTTTATTCCTCTTTATCAGTGTTTTTACAATGAAATAGGATGCCACAAGCAGGAATAGGGCGACAATGACTATCTTTATGTATTCGGAATATTCGTCAATCTTGGCGTTAAGTTGGCTTTCGGGCACTATGGAGTGCAGATACCATCCGAGGGCGGCGAGAATGGCGTTCCATGTTCCTGCACCTATGGTGGTGTAGAGTATGAATTTGCCGAAATTCATCTTCGCCAATCCGGCAGGAACGGAAATCAACTGGCGGATTACAGGCAGCAAGCGTCCTGTGAGTGTGGCTACCACTCCGTGGTCGTCGAAATATTTCTCGCTCTTTTTCACCTTCTCCTCGCTGAGGAGGCACAGCTTGCCCCAGCGTGACCTTACAAACCTATAGACCAGTGGACGGCCAAGATAGTAGGCGAAGGCATAGTTTATCGTTGCACCAAGATCAGCTCCTATTGTTGCGAACAGCACAACAAGAAACACGTTCTGATATCCTGCTGCGGCATGATAGGCAGCAGGAGCCACCACAATCTCCGAGGGGAATGGTATCACCGTGCTCTCTATCAGCATCAGCAGCAGTATGGTGCCGTAGTTCAGATTGTCTAAAAGACTTGATGTGAGGTTCATAAATAATCTATTTCTTTATGTTCTTCTTGAAGTAATCATAATACTCAGATGGTTTCATTCCTTCAGGGAAAAGGGTGTGAAGCGCCATCTCCACCTCTTCCGGATTGCGTTCCACGGCAATCTTCAGGTATTTGAGAAATTCCTCGTCTTTGCCAAGGTCGAAGCAGTACAAGGCTATATAGGAATAGCCAAACACTGTGGTCGGGTCGTCAAGGGGATAGTTGTCGCGCATAAGGATATAGGCGGCCTCTATCAGGTGGTTCTCGTAAAGCACCACGCTGACCTTTAGCACATAGACCGAAGAGTAGCCTGTTGCCTCCAATATGGCGGCAAGGGAGGTTATGCCGTCCTTCAGTCTTCCTGTCTCAAGATATACGTAGCACCTAAGTAGTTCTGCGTGGTATTTGTCCGGGTGGTTGTCGAGTTTGGAGAGCTTGTCGATATACTCCAATGCCATTTGCGAGTTTCCCGTATGGCTGTATGCCAAAGCAATGTTCTCGTAGATGCCGCTAAGTGCGTCTTGTGCTTTCCCCGCATATTTCTCCGCCTTCCTGTATGCAAGTATGGCGTTGGTGTTGTCGGAGAGATTCATGAAGCAATATCCTATTTGGATATAACTGTTCACGTCGGAAGGGAAATATCTCAGGTAGGCCTCGAAAAACTTTATCGCCTCCTCATACTGGAATGTCCTGACCAGCACCTGGGCTTTTGCCAATAGGCCTCCGGGATTGTCGGGAGTTACGGCAAGAGAGTATTCGCTGCTCGACAATGCTTCTGCCGTCTTGTCGTTCGCGAGCTGTGCATTAGACATCAGGTTCCAGTATTTGTGCTCAAAGGGATTGTTGTCAATGAGCCTGTTGAGCATTTTTTCCACCTTCTCTATTTCTCCCAACGCACTTAGGGTACGTACTTTCAGTTCCAGGAAGTCATCTGTGCCCCTGTCCTCAACTTTGTTCAGCCATTTGTTGGCATATTCAAAGAAGTTGTAGTCGAAGAAAATATTAGCCGCGTCGAGAATGCAGTTGTCCATCTCGTCCTCCTCGGCAACGTCCATAACCTCGTCGAAGAGTATGTCTGCTTCTTCCGGATTGTTGCGGGCAAGCTGTATCTCCGCTTTCACGTATTTGTAGTCTATTTCCTTGTCGCTGACGGTTTCCGCCAGTGCATCGGCTTTGTCGAGCTGGTTGGCGTCGATGTATTTCCTCACTTTGAACGTGATGGGGCCCGACGCACCTGGAAACAGCGAGAGAGCATAATTTGCCGCCTGCTCAGCCTCGTCGTCCATGTGCATCATATTGTAATAGTCGATGATGTCCGTCAAGTCATCGGCATCCATGAATATGGAATGCCCTGACTTGACGGAATCCTCGTATGCTTTCAGGTTCTCCCTGAAATCCTCGTTGTTGAAATATTCTTCGTCAATATGCATTTACTTGTTTATCTTTGCCCATGTGTCCTTGAGCCCTACGGTGCGGTTGAAAATGAGCTTTTCGGGAGTGGAGTCGAGATCGACGTTGTAGTATCCGATGCGCTGGAACTGCAGATAGTCCATGGGTTTGCGTGTGGCAAGCCATTTCTCTACGTAGGCCTTTCTGGTTTCGAGGCTGTTGGGGTTGAGGAAGGGGCGCATGGCCTCGATGCCTCTCACGTCGCCGTTGGCTTTCGAGTAGGCTGCCACTTCGTCTCTCGGGTTCTCCACCATCCAGAGTCGGTCATAGTTGCGCACCTCTGCTTCTAAGCAGTGGTTGCAACTCACCCAGTGGATGGTTTTTCCCTTTATCTTCATGTTGCTGTTGGCCTCTCCCGTCTTGGTCTCGGGAATGAGTTCTGCGTGAATCTCTATGATGTTGCCGTCGGCATCCTTCACCACACACTCGTTGATGTCTTCGGGACACTGGATGATATAGCTGTTCTTGAGTCTCACCTGTTTGCCCGGTCCGAGTCGGAAGAACTTCTTGGGGGCATCTTCCATGAAGTCGTCGCGTTCAATCCATAGTTCGCGGCTGAACTCAATCTCGTGGGTGCCGTCTGCCTCGTTTTCCGGATTATTGATGACCTGATAGGTTTCGGTCACTCCTTCGGGGAAGTTGGTGATGACGAGTTTCACGGGGTCGATGACCGCACTCACGCGTAGGGCCCGTTTGTTCAGGTCGTCGCGTACGGCAGCCTCGAAGAGCGACATCTGGTTGAGTGCGTCAAACTTCGTATATCCTATCTTGTCGATAAACGAGAGGATGCCCTCGGGGCTGTAGCCACGGCGGCGGAATCCGCAGATGGTAGGCATGCGCGGGTCATCCCATCCGTTGACCACTCCCTCCTTGACGAGCACGAGCAGGTTGCGTTTCGAGAGCAGGATATGGGTGAGGTTCAGTTTGTTGAACTCCGTCTGTCGTGGGCGGTTGTCGTCGAGTGGCTGGTCGTCGTGTCCGGCAATCTTTGCCCAGTCAACAAAGAGGTCGTAGAGCGGACGGTGGCTTACAAACTCCAGGGTGCAGAGCGAGTGGGTCACACCCTCCCAGTAGTCACACTGCCCGTGGGTATAGTCATACATCGGGTAGGCGTTCCACTTGTTGCCGGTACGCCAGTGTGGCATGTTCAGCACGCGGTACATGATAGGGTCGCGGAAGTGCATGTTGGGGCTTGCCATGTCAATCTTGGCTCTGAGTACCATCTTTCCGGGTTCCATGTTTCCCGAGTTCATCTCTTCGAAGAGCCGCAGGCTCTCCTCCACGGGTCGGTTTCGGTAGGGCGACTCCGTTCCGGGTTGTGTGGGTGTGCCCTTCTGTTGGGCAATCTCTTCGGCAGTCTGTTCGTCCACGTATGCCTTTCCCTCTTTGATGAGTTCCACGGCGAGATCCCAGAGTTGCTGGAAATAGTCGCTGGCATAGAGAATCTTATTCCACTTGAATCCGAGCCATTCGATGTCCTTTTTTATGGCCTCTACATATTCCGTGTCTTCCTTCTGTGGGTTGGTGTCGTCCATGCGCAGGTTGCAGACACCCCCATATTTCTGTGCCATTCCGAAGTCGATGGCAATGGCTTTGGCGTGTCCGATATGCAGGTAGCCGTTGGGTTCGGGTGGAAAACGGGTTTGTATTCTTCCTCCGTTTTTACCCTTGGCGAGATCGTCTTCTATAATCTGTTCTACAAAGCTGAGGCCCTTCTTCTCCTCGCTTTCAACGGTTTTCTTTTCTTCCATTGTGCTTTTGTTATTTTGTTTCTTTATTGTCTATAATATAATAAGGTGTAACCACGCT
Organism: uncultured Prevotella sp.; assembly: GCA_945637645.1. Lineage (GTDB taxonomy): Bacteria > Bacteroidota > Bacteroidia > Bacteroidales > Bacteroidaceae > Prevotella. The sequence goes on along the minus strand of CALZDK010000013.1, from coordinate 12,203 downwards.
GTCAATAGGCATATTGGTCGATGCCGGCTGCCTTGTACCATTGTGTGGTCTTTATATTCTCATTTGGCTTGTATGTCGTCATTTTGTCATAATGACCCATTGGGAAGTACATGCTCATTCCTCCATAGTTGTCGTCGGTGACGGTGAAGTCACCATCCCAGTTGTATGACGTCATCCAGCGCTTGCTGGGCTTTTTGTAAACCACGGCGGCATCGAAGGCCTTTTTCCATTCGTTGTATGCCGTGGCATCTACATTTGTGGCGAATATGTTGTTCATGTCGTACATGATATTCATGCCGCCATACTTAAAGTAGTATATTGCCTTCGTGGTGTAAAGTGGAGATGGCAGTAGTCCTTGTTCTATCACCTTCTTTGTGGCTGTTGCGAGAGTATCCATTCCAGAGGTCTTGATTACCGACGATGGCGTGTTGTATTTTGTTCCTTCAACATACTTTGTGTGGTCCGTTATCGCATCTGCAATCTTCAAGTACGAGTCGGTGGAGGAACCAAACAAATAGGGAACAATCTCTTTGTAGGGTATTCCAAACGCAGGGGTTTCCGAAGGGGAACCTATGATATAGTCGGTACATTTGCGCAACTCGTAAGCTACCTCGGCGCACTGCAGCAGGCAACAGTCGCCGATGATGAAGTCGAACTTCGAGGGCAGCGACTCCAGGGTGCTGGCAATGGAGGGATAGTTAATCCATATTCGGGTCATGGCTGTTCCGCCTCCGTTGTTGTCATATCCGTAACCTCTTGTCTTTATTGTGTCCTTCTCCACAAGCCATCCTGTTGAGTGTCCCCATAATATCAGTCCGTAGCTTTTTGCCTTGTAGTCGTTCATGGCGCTGGTGAGCAGGGTCTTCATCATGGTGGGGCTTGTCATGTAGAATTCGCTTTCATATTCCTCTTGTGTCTCCACCATGCCGTTGCTGATGACCAACTTCATCGGCTTCTTATTACAGGTGTCTGCAAACACCACGATTTTGTTTTTCTCGCCGAGTCCTGCCGACCCCTCTGTGAGTGCCGTGATGTTGTCCACGGCATTTGACGAGAGGTCGTTGTCTCCAGTGATATACAATATCACGGTCTTGTCCAATAGCTCGCCAGACGGTACGTTATTGTCTTTATCGCAGCTTGCGAGGAGCAATATTCCGCATAATACGGTTAATAAATATTTCATATTCCGATTTTTTTGTGCAAAGATACAATTTTTTTGTTATTAGTTTGTATCTTTGCACCTAAATTTGATTTTGAAGATGAAAAAACTTATTATATTTGCCTTTTTGGCGCTCTCTTTGGGCATAAAAGCACAAAATAACATATATGAACAATGTGAGGACACATGCACTCATGTCCATGGCATCGACCTCAGCCACTATCAGGGCGAGGTGTTTTGGGAAACAGTGGGTGAGAACACGAAAATGGCTTACGTCTATCTCAAGGCTACCGAGGGTGGCGACAGGATAGACGACAAATACGAGAACAACATCGTTCTTGCACACCGCTACGGACTGAAGGTGGGAAGCTACCATTTCTATCGGCCGAAAACAGAACAACAGAAGCAATTGGAGAATTTCATGACTCAGTGCCGTCCTGGTGAACAAGACCTCATCCCTATGATCGACATTGAGACAAAGGGCGGTTTGCCAACAGAGGAGTTCTGCGACTCGCTGATGAAGTTTCTTTCTCTCGTTGAGGAGGCATACAAACAAAAGCCTCTTCTCTACACGTTTACCAACTTTTACAACAAGTGGCTCGTTGGAAAGATTGACGGATATCCGTTGATGGTGGCACAGTACAACGACAAGGAACCTATACTTGCCGACGACCGCGATTATATCATGTGGCAATACACCTGCAAGGGGAGAATAGTGGGTGTCAACGGATATGTTGACAAAAGCAGGTTCATGGGAAATCATGGACTGAGGGAAATTCGGTATAGACATTGAAGATTGATGGTTAACAAGTTGAAGATTGAAAGTTAAAGTTGAAAATTGAATAAAAATAATAATTATGGCAATAATAAAATGTCCTGAATGCGGCCATCAGGTAAGCGACAAGGCCGCCTCGTGTCCCAGTTGTGGTGTGGGCATAGCAGGTAAGGTGATTAAGTGTCCTGAATGTGGAGAGATAGTCTTTAACGACCAGGCTCTTTGTCCCAACTGCCACTGCCCTCTGAATAATGAGGTTGCGGAGCCAGTTGCTGCAGCAAAAAAAACAGTGCCTCACATAGAATCAGAAGCCAAACGGAAAGGGAAAAAATCTCTCACTCCGTGGATAGTGGCTTTCTTCATAGCCCTTGCCGCCGTTTTGGTGGGGCTATACTACTACAATGCATCAAAAGTGCAGAACGAGCAGGAGGCATACGATAACGCCATGCTCAGTTCTGAACCCGCTGTGCTGCAAAACTATCTCGACACCTATAACGATGCCCCGGTGGAGCATCGCGACTCTATAATGAGCCATCTTGAGGTGCTGAAAAGAGTGGATCTTGACTGGACAAATGCTGTAGTGAGCAATTCCAAAAGTGCCATTCTTAGGTATATGCAGCTTCACCCTAACAGCATACACAGTGTTGAGGCAAAGATAAAGATCGACTCGCTCGATTGGATTGACGCCACACAGAAAAACACTGCCGAGGCTTATCAGAAATACATTGAGGACCATGCCGACGGTATGTATGTTGACCAGGCACACGACGCTTTCTCACAAATAGATGCCCGAAAGGTGAACGACGACGACAAGATGAGAATGAGCCGTGTATTCTCTTCTTTCTTCAATGCCTTGGCATCAAACGACGAGGTGGCGCTGACCTCGTGTGTGGATAACATACTGACAAGTTTCCTGCATAAGGCAAACGCCTCAAAAACCGATGTTATTGGCTATATGCACAAGATTCATCAGGCTCCCGACGTGGTGAAGATAGAATACCGTCTTAACAACGACTGGAAGATAGAGAAGATAGACAACGGTGGAGACGGATTCTCATACGTTGTGGCTTTCTCTGTCGACCAAGCCATAGAGCACTCACAAGAGGGAGAGGGCGCGTTCAATACCTACAAGGTGTCGGCAAAGGTATCGGCTGACGAGAAGATCACAGAACTCAACATGCAACGCATAATACAGTGAGGCTTCTGACTCTTCTCTCACTCCTCTTGCTTCTCTTTCCCACGGCAAAGGCTGACGACGCGGAGAAGTGGGAACAATGGTATGAGACGATTGCCGACGAAGAGGAGGCTGACCCAGAATCACTCGATGACGTGTATGAGTTGCTAAACAATTTGGCAAATCATCCAATAAACATCAACACAGCGACAAGGGAGGAGCTTGAGGCTCTTCCCTTTTTGAGTTCATGCCAGGTGATGGACATTATGGAATATCTTAACCGCTATGGCATGATGAAGTCAAAAAACGAACTCAACGCCATCGAGTCGCTCGATTTCTATAGGCGAAAGCTGTTGTCGTGTTTCATTACAATAGGTGAGAAACCTGTTGACAAAAGCCTGCATCTCGACGATGTGGCAAAGTATGGTGAGAGCGACCTTGTAGCCTATGCCTCGGTGCCCACTTTCAGCCGCAAGGGAGACGCCAACGGCTATCTTGGCTATCCATACAAACATTGGCTGAGATACAGTTTCCACTACGGAAAACGTATAAGGTTCGGCATCGTGGCATCGCAGGATGCAGGAGAGCCTTTCATGGCAAACAAAAACAACTTGGGCTACGACTATTATTCCCCATATCTTGTGGTCAATGATCTCGGACCTTTTGAGACTTTGGCACTTGGACACTACAAGGTGAGCACTGGTTTGGGGCTTGTAGTGAATATGGGATTCGGCTTTGGCAAGATGTCGATGCTCCAGTCCATCGGTGGTAAGTCGTCAAGCATTGTCTGTGCCCATTCCTCTCGCTCTGAGGCAAGCTATATGCGTGGAGCTGCCGCCACTCTCCGCCTCGCGTCAGCACTGCGTCTCACGGCTTTCGCCTCATGCCGCAAAGCTGATGCCACACTCAACGACAATGGCACTGTGGCTACTATCCTCACTTCGGGCTACCACCGTACCCCAAAGGAGATGGAGAAGAAACACAACACTACCATAACCGACTTTGGCGTCAATGCCACATTCGACAGAAACGACATCCATCTCGGCGCAACGGCATTGTTTACTCATTTCGACCGTTTACTGCAACCCGACACAAAGGCGCTCTACAAGCAATATTATCCCCAAGGTCATGATTTCCTCAATATGGGTATCGACTATGGCTATCGGCGTTACCCTCTCTTTGTCAGTGGTGAGACAGCAATTGACGCAAAGGGTAATTTGGCAACTCTTAATGCCTTGACACTTAGTCTTTCACGCAGTTTTAATATAGTCCTGCTTCATCGCTATTATTCCATGAGATACACCTCCATTCACTCCTATTCCTTCAGCGAGGGAGGAAGGGTGCAGAACGAGAGCGGACTATATGCAGGACTGGAGTGGAAACCTCTCTATGGCTCGCTTGTCTCTGCCTATCTCGACTATGCCTATTTCCCTTGGCCACGCTACCAGGTGACACAAACCTCGTCGAGGTCTATAGACGGTTTCCTCTCGTCTATGGTGAAACTTGGCAAATGGACAGTCGTCTTGCGCTATCGTATTCGCCGACATCAGAAAAACACTTTTGACAAGACCATAACCACAATGTTGAAGCCTCTGGTTTGGCAAACTGACCAACGGCTACGCTTGGGTACTGTTTGGGATAATGGCTTGTTTCGTGTCTCGTCGCAGGTGGATGCAGCCTTGTCGCGCTACGACGACCTTTCTCGTGGTGTCATGTTCAGCGAGGCCGTTGGCTTGACCTTGAGGCGCATCACATTCAATGTCGGCTTTAAATATTTTCTTACAGACGACTACGACAGCCGCCTTTATTCTTACGAGTCAGGACCTCTCTACGCCTTCTCTATGCCCTCTTTCTCAGGTCATGGCATCAGATATTCCTTGCTTGTGAAATGGAAACCTGCCGACAACCTCACTTTTTATGCCAAGGCAGGCGTTTCCGACTATTTCGACCGTGATGTAATCGGCAGCGACTTACAGCAAATATCAGCTTCCTCTGCCTGCACATTGGAGTTCCAGACAAGGTGGCGTTTCTGATTTCCTGCACTATCTTCGCCTGCGAAACTCTGAGCAAACTATTGCAGTTGCAATGGCTACATTAAGGCTCTCGGCAGACTTGCCTTCGTGGAAATCGGGTATGAGAAGACGGTGGGAAACCATCTTGCGTACAGACTCCGTTATGCCGTTGCCCTCGTTGCCCATTACAATAATGCCCGAGTCTGACAGGTCTGTGGAGTATATGTCATTGCCGTCGAGAAGTGTACCGTATATCGGCACATCGTCAGCCACCGTTGTCAGGAATGTGTTAAGGTCTGTATAGTGTAGATGCACGTGGGCAAGGCTTCCCATCGTTGCCTGCACAACTTTTGGATTCCAGGCGTCGGCAGTCTCCTTGCTGCATATTATATGGTCTATGCCAAACCAGTCGGCAATGCGAATTATGGTGCCGAGATTGCCAGGGTCCTGCACTCCGTCCAAGGCAAGGCATAGCTCACGTGAAGGGTCAACGCCGTTGAGCTCAGTGTCGTCAGGAATCTGGAAGAGTGCCATAACCTCTTGCGGATGCTGAAGAAAACTGGTGCGGCGGAGCTCTTCCTCCGTAACACTCACCTTCCCCCATGCCTCCTTAGTCCATAGCTCCTCTTTGTCGAGAAGCGATATCTCCCTTGCGTGTCGTGAAAACCACTCTTCGGTGGCTATTAGGGCATGTACAAGGAAACTGCCCAGCATGTCGCCAACCACCTTCGGACCTTCGGCAACAAACAGTCCTTCACGCTTCCTGTTTTTCTTTAATTCGAGCGAATGGACAGTTTTTATCATGTTTTTGCTTATCATATTCATATAAAATGCTAAAAAGTTTGGAAAACTGCAGCAAAGTTACAAATAAAGTTTTAACTTTGCAACAATTTCGTGGAATAATGCAAATAAGAACATACATATATATAATAATAGGTGTGCTCGCCGTGGCTTCGTGCTCGACGACAAAATATGTCGATGACGGCAGTTTCCTCCTCAACAAGGTAGATGTGAGGACCGACGGCAATTATGCCGATGTCAACCCCTCGCAGTTGAAATCCTATGTCAGGCAAAGGGGAAACTCACGCTGGTTCTCAACAATGAAATTACCTCTGGCTACTTATTCGCTCGCAGGACGCGACAGTTCTATGTGGTTTAACAAAATGCTTAAGTCCATTGGAGAGGCTCCCGTGCTCTACGACTCTGTATCGACAATAAAGTCGTGCGACGATCTTCGCATGGCACTTTGCAACAAGGGCTATCTTGCCGCAAGAGTCGACGTGGATGTGGTAAGGAAGGGAAACAAGAAAGTGAATGTCAACTATATGCTCCACCCCGGTGACCCCTTCTTCGTCAGGCATGTAAACTACGATATTCGCGACTCTGCCATTCAGTGCATTCTCGAAAGCAATGGAGTGGGGAAGAGACTGCTCACCGACGGCATGCGCTTCGACGTTAACAAAATGAACGACGAGCGCAAGCGCATCACGGAGGTGCTCACCGACAGTGGCTACTATCGTTTCCACAAGGACTATATTACCTATCAGGCAGACACTGTGGCTGGCAGCCGCGACATCGACCTCACGCTGGTGCTGCACAAGTTTGTTGCGGGCAAGGATTCCGTAATTGCCCATCCTCGCTACAACATTGGTTCTGTCACCTATTCGAGTGGAAATCCTGAGGACAGTGTGATTCACTTGCGGCAGGGAGTGTTGCGTTCAAGCACTTTCATTGAGGAGGGACAGCCCTACTCGTCTTCAGCCTTGCGTCGCACCTACAATCAGTTTGGCAGGCTGCAGGCTGTGAAATACACCAACATAGGCTTTGCGGAGAATGAGGAGGAAAGACTCCTTGATTGCAACATACAGGTGAGCACCAACAAGCCACACACCATCAGTTTTGAGCCAGAGGGAACAAACACTGCCGGCGACCTCGGTGCGGCGGCATCATTGACATACCAGAACCGCAACCTCTTCCGTGGTTCGGAAGTCCTGTCAATACAGTTCCGAGGGGCATACGAGGCAATACGTGGACTTGAGGGATATGGCAATCAGGATTTCGTGGAATATAGTGTGGAGGGTAGCCTGTCCTTCCCGCGCCTCATAGCTCCGTTCGTTTCAAGGGAGTTCATAAGGCGCACTAACGCACAGTCGGAGGTGTCGCTGATGTATGACCTCCAGAATCGTCCCGAATACCACCGCCGTGTGCTCTCGTTGGCGTGGAAATACAAGTGGAACAACATCGGACATCACGATAAATACCAAATAGACCTCCTCGATATCAACTATCTCTTCATGCCGTGGATTTCAGACACCTTTAGGGAAGACTATCTTGAGGACGACATGAACAAGAACGCCATATTGCGCTATAACTACGAGAATCTGCTCATCATGAAAATGGGTTTCGGATATGCCTACAACAACGGAAGGTATGCCGTGAAAGCCAACGTTGAGACATCGGGCAATATCTTGGGGCTCTGCTCCGGCATTTTCAATTTCCCCAAAAACAGCGAGGGACAGAACAAGGTGTTTGGCATTGCCTACGCACAATATGCCAAGGCTGACTTCGATTTCACACGCAACATCGTCTTCGACTATAACAACCAGCTTGTCTTCCATATGGGACTGGGCATAGCCTATCCCTATGGCAACAGCACCATCCTGCCTTTCGAGAAAAGGTACTTCTCGGGTGGCGCAAACAGTGTGCGTGGTTGGTCCGTTCGTGAACTTGGACCCGGAAAGTTCAAGGGAAACGAAGGCAAAATAGACTTCATCAACCAGACGGGCGACATGAAGCTCGACTTAAACATAGAGTATCGGGCACATCTCTTTTGGAAAGTGAACGGGGCTTTGTTTGTCGATGCGGGAAACATCTGGACATTGCGAAACTATGAGGACCAGCCCGGAGGACAATTCAAGATCGACGAGTTCTGGAAACAGATAGCCATAGGCTATGGCTTGGGATTCCGTGTGAATTTCGACTATTTCATCCTGCGTTTCGATATGGGCATGAAAGCCGTCAATCCGGCTTACGAGGCTGACGGAGGCGAGCATTTCCCAATAGTAAATCCACGCCTCAGCCGCGACTTCACCTTCCACTTCGCAGTGGGCCTTCCATTCTGATCCTCCATTTCCCGTCCGCCGCAAGTTGCAGCTTGAGGTCGAAAGATGCCTCGTCAACCATGCGGGCACTTCCTCCTATGGAGTCTGTCTCAAAGAAGTTGCTGACACTAACACTGACCGTGGCGTTCGACTCGTCACGAAGGTCGGCATCGGTAATTTCCACCGATGGGCCTCTGTCTTGGTCCCTAAGCGTGTTTATGTCATCCTCCCCTATGTTAGAGGCCTTGAATTCTATCCATCTTCTGCTGTCGTCGGTGACATACAGTGCTGCCTTACCGTAGTCGTAGCTGAAATATGCCTCGGCAAATTCCTGTGCCGTATTCTCTGCCTCCCGTTTCTTGTCTGTCCCTTCGCATGCGGTAGAGATAATTGTTAATGCCATAAAAATACGGCAAAAAATCCTTTTTTGCATATCAAAATCACTATTAATTATTAAAAACGTGGCAAAGTTAACAAAATCATTTGGCAGTAACGTATTTTTTTCTTACTTTTGCACAAAATAACAACAAAAAATGCTGAAATTCATCTCTTTTGGGAGTGGCAGTAGCGGTAACTGCTATTTTCTATATACTGATAATGATGGATTGCTCATTGATGCGGGGGTAGGAATAAGGACTTTGAAAAAATACTTCAGGGACTATGGCCTACAAATGCAGCAAGTGAGGCAGATCGTCATAACACACGACCATGCCGACCATGTAAAGTCGGTGGGTAACATCAGCCGTGAGCTCGACATACCCGTCTATACCACACGCGAGGTGCATGAGGGAATTTTTCGTAATTACTGCGTTTCCCGAAAAGTGGAGGCGCACAATGCACACAGCATCGAGCGTGGGACAAAACGTCAGTTGGGACAATTCTCGGTAACGTCGTTCAAGGTGCCGCACGACAGTGCTGATTGCGTGGGATATTTCATCGAGGCTGAGGGTGTCTCGTTTTGCATAGTTACTGACGTGGGTGAGGTGACAGACGAGATTAAGCCTTTCATTTCAAGGGCAAACTATCTCGTTCTCGAGGCAAACCACGATGAGGAAATGCTCAGGAACGGACCGTATCCGCAGCATTTAAAGACACGAATACTTGGCCCGCAGGGACACTTGAGCAATACTAAGTGTGGAGAGGCTCTCGTGGAGAATGCAACGGTGAATCTCAAATGCGTCTGGCTATGCCATCTCAGCGAAGAAAACAACCATCCCGAACTGGCAAGGAAGACTGTGGAGGCAATACTGCGAAACAGTGGAATCGTTGCGGGGAAGGACTTCAAACTTGAGGTCTTGAAGAGAAAAACCCCTACTGGAATTTACGAACTTGAATAATGGATATCGACAAAGTGCTTGAGAAACTCCGTATCAAGGAGTTGAATAACATGCAGCAGGCTGCCTGCAAGGCAATCCTCGGAACCAACGACGACATCGTGATACTGTCGCCTACGGGCTCGGGAAAGACATTGGCGTATCTCCTGCCCTCAGCACATCTCGTCGATGAGACAAAGTGTCAGGTGCAGGTGCTCGTCGTCGTACCGGGACGTGAACTCGCCCTGCAGTCAAGTAATGTGCTCAAGTCCATGGCTTGTGGGGTAAGGTCTGCAAGCTGTTATGGCGGACGCACTGCCATGGAGGAACACCGTACTCTCAAGCAGGTGATGCCACAGGTGGTGTTCGGCACTCCCGGACGACTCAACGACCATCTGCAGAAAGGCAACATCTCGCCCTATGGCGTGAGAATGCTTGTCATCGACGAGTTCGACAAGTGTCTTGAGATGGGATTCCACGACGAGATGGCAAGACTGGTGCGCCGCTTGCCCGGCCTGCAGCGCAGAGTGCTTCTTTCTGCCACCGATGCCGCTGCCATACCCGATTTCATCAATCTTGAATCCGCACGCCGCCTCGACTTTCTCTCCGACGAGGAACAAGTGCCCTCAAGAGTCACCATATACGAGGTGCGAAGCGCCATTAACGACAAGCTTGAGGAGCTCTCGCGCCTCTTGCAATCTTTCGGCAACAAGAGCAGCATAGTGTTCCTAAACTATCGCGATGCCGTGGAACGCACTGCTAACTACCTCCTTTCCGAGGGCTTCGCCGTATCCCATTTCCATGGCGGAATGGAACAGAAACAGCGTGAGGCGTCGCTCTACAGGTTCAGCAACGGGTCTTCAAACATTCTCGTGAGCACTGACCTCGCCTCGCGTGGTCTTGACATACCTGATGTCGACAATATCGTCCACTATCACTTGCCGCTCGGAGAGGACGGTTATATCCATAGGGTAGGGCGTACCGCACGTTGGCAAGCCACGGGGCGCACGTTCTTTGTCCTTGGCCCCAACGAGCAGATGCCCGACTTCATCGAGGGCGACGTGGAAAACTATGAGTTGCCAGCCGAATTGCCGCCCCCTGCCGAGCCACGCATGGCTACTATATATATAGGTAAGGGAAAGAAAGACAAGATAAGCCGTGGCGACATTGTAGGCTTCCTTTGCAAGAAGGGAGGACTACAGCCCGACGAGATAGGACGCATCGACGTAAACGACCGTTATGCCTATGCCGCCATAGCCAAAGGCAAACTCCGTGAACTGCTCCAAAATGTGCGTGGAGAAAAGATAAAAGGAGTAAAAACGGTGGTTGAACTTGTCAGATAGCAAATAAAACGCACTTTTCGCTATATTTCTGCAAAAAAATTTTGTTAATTCGTAGAAAAAGTGTAATTTCGCCGACGTTTTTCAAAAACTTAGTAAATACAATATTAAAATAACATTTAAATAGACAATCAAAATGAAGAAGTACAACTTTAACGCAGGCCCATCAATGCTTCCACGCGAAGTGATTGAGAACACTGCCAAGCAGTGCTTGGATTTTCAGGGCTCAGGTCTTTCTCTAATGGAGATAAGCCATCGTGCAAAGAATTTCCAGCCCGTTGTTGACGAGGCTGAGGCTCTCATGAAGGAATTGCTTCAGGTTCCAGAGGGTTATTCGGTATTATTCCTTGGCGGCGGTGCCTCGTTGGAATTCTGTATGATACCATATAACTTCCTCATAAACAAGGCTGCTTACCTCAACACCGGTGTTTGGGCTAAGAAGGCTATGAAGGAAGCTAAACTCTTTGGCGACGTGGTTGAGGTTGCATCATCTGCCGATGCCAACTACACCTTTATTCCTAAGGACTGGACGTGTCCTGCCGATGTTGACTATCTCCACATCACCACAAACAATACTATCTATGGTACTGAGTTGCGCAAGGACCTCGACGTTAATGTCCCGATGATTGCCGACATGTCGTCCGACATCATGAGCCGTCCTGTTGACGTGAGCAAGTATGCTTGCATCTACGGTGGTGCACAGAAGAACCTCTCTATGGCTGGTGTAACATTCGTTATCGTAAAGAACGACGCACTCGGCAAGGCTCCACGTGAGATTCCTACTATGCTCGACTACCGCACACACGTAGAGAAGGGCTCAATGTTCAACACTCCTCCTGTAGTGCCAATCTACTGTATGCTTGAGAACCTCCGCTGGATTAAGGCTAACGGTGGTGTGGAGGCTATGGAGAAGAGGGCTAAGGAGCGCGCCGAGATCGTTTATGGTGAGATAGACCGCAACAAACTCTTCCGTGGTACAGTGGCTGAGGAAGACCGCTCACTCATGAACCTCTGCTTCGTAATGAACGACGAGTACAAGGAACTGGAGAAGCCTTTCCTCGACTTCGCTACAGAGCGTGGCATGGTCGGCATCAAGGGCCACCGCAGCGTAGGTGGATTCCGTGCAAGCTGCTACAATGCCCAGACCATCGAGGGCGTTAATGCTCTCGTGGCATGCATGAAAGAGTTTGAGGCAAAGAATTAAATCGTGAATTAAGAATTAACTGAAGTTTCGCATGTCTGTGTCATGCTTTCAGTGAACAAGTTGACAAGTGGACAAGTTGATAGTCCAACCGCAAAACAGCAGCAAGAGTAATAACTTGTTAACTC
>CALZDK010000012.1 GCA_945637645.1 uncultured Prevotella sp. | reverse complement strand
AAAAATACGACTTATTTTTCTTATATGCAAGTAAAACGGCGGGAAAATGCAAAATGTATGGAATTGGTTTAAGGACAGCGGCAAATTGTGGTCGCTGCCCTTAAACTTGTGGGTATGCAATGCTATCGCTTCATGAAGCTCTTGACATTCACTTTAATCATCGCAGGGCTAAAGAGCCTTGAGCCATGCTGAGATTGTGGTCAGCACTTCGTTTGAGATGGTTTCCTCAATCTGCTGATATTCCAGGAAGTTGCCGGTGGTGCAGTGTTGGAACAGATGGTTGAGGTTGTCGAGAGAGATTATCGTCGGTTTGCAATTCGTCAATCCGTGCTGAAGGGCGGAGATGTTCTTCACGCAGTCAACCTGCATGTCCTTCTTTCCGTTTATTGCAAGCACCGGACATTTTATGTTGCCCAATATGGGGCGAACATCAATAGACAGTATGTGGCGCATGAATGGCGTGTCGGCTTGTTCCATTGCTTTCTCGAAATAGGATCTTAGCAATACGGGGACATCCCTTCGGTCAATCTCCTTTACGCTCTTGCCCTCTGACAACTGCCCAAAGGCCTTGTCGAGTGCGTTGCAATAGGCATCGACTGTTTCTTTTGGCAGCCCTACGGAAGACATTCCTATGCGGTTCTGCATCAGTAGTGTCTCTTTGCCCGATGTTGCCATGCCTGCCATAGAGACAATGTAGTCTGCCTTTCCCTCACCGGCAAGCATCAGCGCTATTGTTCCTCCCTCGCTATGACCGAGAATGCCAACCCTTTTGAAACGTTTGCGCAAGAAGTTCACTCCTGCTTCTGCGTCTTGCTTGAAGTCTTCTGTAGTGAAGTTGGAGAATTTCAGTGTCGGGTCGCCATAGCCACGGTCGTCGTAGCGCAGTGAGGCAATGCCTTGGCGTGCAAGTGCATCGGCTATCACGGCAAAGGGCTTATGGTCAAAAACCTCTTCGTCGCGGTTTTGTTGTCCGCTGCCTGTGACCATCAGCACCACTTTAGTGTTCTTGTTGCAGTTTGCGGGCAGCGTTAGTGTGCCGTTGAGAGTGATGCCTCCATTGCTGAACGCCACTTCCTCGGTGGAGTAGGGGAATGGAGGCACAGGAGTCTGCGGACGGTTTGCCTTTGGAGAGCCGGGAGTGAGTGTCATTGGCAGCGACAGTCCGTTTTGTGTGAAAGTTCCCACAATGCTGCTTCCCTCCATTTTCCCCTCGAACGAAGCGTTAATAGTTGGTATGGCAACGCAGATTTTTCCGTCTGCCGTGGTGGTCTTGTTTGCCTTTATGCCTTTGGCTCCCTGGGTTGGAGAGTCTAAGGTGCAACCCTCTGGCGAGAAGTTGAACACCAACGGCAGTTTTGTGCCTTGAATGTCGAGATTGCCTGTCCATGCGCCTTCCTGTGCCATGACGTTGAACGACATTATTGCGAGCAGTGCTGTGATAATTGTCTTTTTCGTTTTCATCTTTCTGTTTATTATTGTCGCAAAGGTAGTGCAATATTATAGACTTTGCAATTGATTGCATAAATAAAATAGCACGGTTAAGATAGTTTAACCATTTATTCAACCACAAGGTGTTTGACAAGAGGAATGTTATATATACAAAAAAACAAAAAAAAGTGGATAATGTTTCGTGAATTGAATTATTTGTTGTAACTTTGCGGTCGCTAAGAGCATATTGAAATAATTAAGGTAATAAATTAAACACTTTAATAGATAAAAATTATGAATATCGATCAGTTTAACTTTGCCGGTAAGAAGGCAATTGTTCGTGTGGACTTCAACGTGCCACTGAATGAGAATGGTGTTGTAACCGACGAGACCCGTATCAAGGGTGCTCTGCCTACACTGAAGAAGGTGCTCGCCGACGGTGGCGCACTCATCATGATGAGCCACATGGGCAAGCCAAAGGGCAAGGTGAAGAAAGAACTTTCTCTCGCACAGATTGTTAAGAACGTGAGCGCAAACCTCGGCGTGGAGGTGAAGTTTGCTGCCGACTGCGCCAATGCCGACGCAGAGGTTGCCGCACTGAAGCCAGGTGAGGCTCTGCTTTTGGAGAACCTCCGCTTCTATCCAGAGGAGGAAGGCAAGCCAGTAGGCGTGGAGAAGGGTACTCCAGAGTACGACGAGGCAAAGAAGGAGATGAAGGGCCGCCAGAAGGATTTCGCCAAGAAGCTCGCTTCTTACGCTGACTGCTACGTTATGGACGCCTTCGGTACCGCTCACCGCAAGCATGCCTCTACAGCTGTTATAGCCGACTACTTCGATGCCGACAACAAGATGTTGGGCTATCTGATGGAGAAAGAGGTGAAGGCTGTTGACAACGTGCTCAACAACATCAAGCGTCCGTTCGTTGCCATCATGGGTGGCTCTAAGGTTTCCACAAAGATTGGTATCATCGAGAATCTGCTCGGCAAGGTTGACAAGCTCATCCTCTGCGGTGGTATGACCTACACATTCGCAAAGGCTCACGGTGGCGAGATCGGCGACTCTATCGTTGAGCTCGACAAGCTCGACGTGGCTCTTGGCGTGGAGAAGATGGCTGCTGAGAAGGGCGTGGAGCTCGTGCTCGGTTCTGACTCTGTATGCTGCACAGGCTACGACTTCAAGACATTCTCTGTGAAGGAAGGTGCAAAGATTCAGGTGTTCCCATCAAATGCCATCGAGGCTGGTTGGGACGGTCTTGACGCTGGTCCTGAGAGCCGTGAGAAGTTTGCTGCCGCTATTGAGGGTGCTAAGACCATTCTTTGGAACGGTCCTGCAGGCTGCTTCGAGTGTGAGGAGTTCACTGCTGGTTCGCGTGCCGTAGGTGAGGCTATCGCCAAGGCAACAGCAGAGGGTGCTTTCTCTCTCATCGGTGGTGGTGACTCAGTGGCTTGTGTAAACAAGTTCGGTCTTGCCGACAAGGTTTCATACATCTCTACTGGTGGTGGTGCCCTGCTCGAGGCTATCGAGGGCAAGGTTCTTCCTGGCATCGCTGCTATCAAGGGATAAAGGATATTGAACATTGAATGTTGAAGGTTGAAGATTGAATTGCCGCGACAAATAACCGCGCGCAGCTATTCAATTTTCAACCTTCAATTTTTTATCTTTCCACCTCCAATCTTCAACTTTCAACGTGGTTGAGTGATTTTTTATTGTTTTCTTTCGCTTAAATCATTTTTTTTGTTTACTTTTGCACCATTATTTCGGAATATAAACAAAAAGAGACATAATTATGCTTACACTGAAACTCATTACTGAGGAAACCGACCGCGTGATAAGTGGTCTTGAGAAGAAACACTTTGCTGGTGCAAAGGAAGCAATCGACAATGTTCTTGCCATTGACAAACGTCGCCGCGAGTCGCAGCAGCAGCTCGACAAGGTGAGACAAGAGGCAAAGCAGATGGCTGCCAAAATTGGCTCACTCATGAAGGAAGGAAAGAAGGAGGAGGCAGAGGAGACAAAGAAACAGGTGGCTGACCTGAAGCAGCAGGACAAGACTCTGCAGGAGCAAATGGCTAACGCCGAGAGCGAACTGACAACACTGCTCTGCCAGATACCAAACATACCTTACGACGAGGTGCCTGAAGGTGCGGCTGCCGAAGACAACCATGTGGTGAAGAGCAACCTGAAGGAATGTGACGGAAACGACACAGTGGGCAACTGGACAGTGAATCCGGAGAACAAGGACGCAAAGCTGCCTCACTGGGAACTGGCAAAGAAATATAACCTCATCGACTTCGACCTCGGTGTGAAGATTACAGGAGCAGGATTCCCTGTATATATAGGTATGGGCGCACGACTCCAGCGCGCTCTCATCAACTTCTTCCTCGACGAGGCACGCGCCTCTGGCTACACAGAGGTGATGCCGCCGACAGTGGTGAACCAGGCATCGGGCTATGGCACCGGACAGCTGCCTGACAAGGAGGGACAGATGTACCACTGCGAGGTTGACGACCTATATCTCATTCCTACCGCAGAGGTGCCTGTTACGAATATCTACCGCGACGTGATTCTCGACGAGAAGGACCTGCCGATAAAGAACTGTGCATACACGCAGTGTTTCCGTCGTGAGGCAGGAAGCTACGGCAAAGACGTGAGAGGTTTGAACCGCCTGCACGAGTTCTCAAAGATAGAGATAGTACGCATCGACAAGCCTGAGCACTCGAAGGAGTCGCACAAGGAGATGCTTGAACATGTGGAGGGATTGCTGAAGAAACTGGAGCTGCCTTACCGCATCTTGTTGCTTTGTGGTGGCGACCAGTCGTTCACTTCAGCCGTTTGCTACGACTTTGAGGTTTATTCTGAGGCTCAGGGACGTTGGCTTGAGGTTTCGTCGGTAAGCAATTTCGACACCTATCAGGCAAACCGTCTGAAGTGCCGCTATCGCCATGCCGAGGACAAGAAGATAGAGCTCTGCCACACTCTCAACGGTTCTGCCCTTGCCCTCCCGCGCATTGTTGCAGCAATTCTCGAAGACAACCAGACTCCCGAAGGCATCCGTGTGCCAAAAGCCCTTGTTCCATACATGGGATGCGAGTTGATAAATTGAACATTCAAGATTCAACATTCAGTTTTTCAATATAATGAATAAGATTGTAAGAAAACACCAATTTTCGGAGAAGGTATTTCTCTTCGAAGTTGAGGCACCACTGATTGCCAAGAGCCGCAAGGCAGGAAACTTTGTCATCATCAGAGTGGGAAACAAAGGTGAGCGTATGCCACTTACCATTGCCGATGCAGACATAGAGAAAGGAACGATTACCATAGTAGTGCAGCGAGTGGGACTTTCCTCACAGAAACTTTGCTCTCTAAACGAGGGTGACTACATCACCGACGTTGTTGGTCCATTGGGAAATCCAACACATATAGAGAAGTTCGGTACAGTTATATGTGCCGGAGGTGGAGTGGGAGTAGCACCTATGCTTCCTATCGTGCGCGCACTGAAGGCTGCAGGAAACCGAGTTCTCTCCGTAATTGCAGGACGTTCGCGCGACCTTGTCATTCTTGAAGATGAGGTGCGTGAGAGCAGCGACGAACTGATTATCATGACCGACGACGGATCATACGGCGAGAAAGGTGTGGTTACCGTAGGTATAGAGAAATTCATACAGCAGGAACATATCGACCGCGTGTTTGCCATAGGTCCTCCTATCATGATGAAGTTCAGTTGCCTGCTCACACAGAAATACAATATCCCAACTGATGTTTCGCTCAACACCATTATGGTGGACGGAACAGGTATGTGCGGTGCTTGCCGACTCACCATTGGCGGAAAGACGAAGTTCGTCTGCATCGACGGTCCGGAATTTGACGGTGCTCTCGTGGATTGGGATGAGATGTTCAAGAGAATGGGCACATTCAAGCGTGAGGAGCAGGAGGAAATGGAACACTATACCGACCACCTCAGTGGAGTGGCTGAGAAGGAAAAGCCTGTGGAGGAGACAACTGCCGACACCGTAGCCGAAGCTCCACAGAAAGCAGCCGAGGAAGAGACGATAGAGACACTCACCGACCGCAACGCCGACTGGCGCAAGGAAGTGCGTGCCACGATGAAGCCAAAGGAGCGCACCGCCATAAAGCGTGTTCAGATGCCGGAGCTCGACCCCGTATATCGTGCCACAACACGCACTGAGGAAGTGAACAAGGGACTTACACTCGAAATGGCAATGACAGAGGCAAAGCGCTGTCTTGACTGTGCAAAGCCAACCTGCGTTGAAGGCTGTCCGGTGAACATCAACATACCTTCGTTCATAAAGAACATAGAGCGTGGCAACATTCTCGGTGCAGCAAAGGTGTTGAAGCAGACCTCTGCCCTGCCTGCTGTCTGCGGACGTGTGTGTCCACAGGAGAAGCAGTGTGAGAGCCGATGCATACACCTGAAGATGAACGAGCCAGCAGTGGCTATTGGCTATCTGGAGCGTTTCGCCGCCGACTATGAGCGAGAGAGCGGACAGATGTCGCTGCCTGAGGTGGCTCCTGCCAACGGCATAAAGGTTGCCGTGGTTGGTTCAGGTCCTTCGGGATTGAGCTTTGCCGGCGATATGGTGAAGTTGGGCTATGATGTCTATGTTTTCGAGGCTCTGCACGAGATTGGCGGTGTGTTGAAATATGGTATTCCAGAGTTCCGTCTGCCAAACCGCATAGTAGATGTGGAGATAGAGAACCTGAAGAAGATGGGCGTACACTTCCAGACAGACTGCATTGTGGGCAAGACAATATCAGTTGATCAGCTTGAGAACAGCGGATTCAAGGGAATATTCGTAGGTTCGGGAGCTGGTCTGCCAAACTTCATGAACATTCCAGGAGAGAATGCAATCAACATCTTGTCGTCCAACGAATATCTGACCCGCGTGAACCTTATGGACGCTGCTGACCCAATGTCAGACACTCCAATAAACCTTGGCAAGAAGGTGATTGTGGTAGGCGGTGGAAACACTGCCATGGACTCTTGCCGCACGGCAAAGCGTCTGGGGGCTGACGTTACTCTCGTATATCGTCGTTCGGAAGAAGAAATGCCAGCACGTCTTGAGGAGGTGAAGCACGCCAAGGAGGAGGGAATCAACTTCCTTTGCCTGCATAATCCAATAGAGTACAAGGCCGACGAGAAGGGTGCCGTTTGTCAGGCAGTGCTTCAGGTGATGGAACTTGGTGAGCCGGATGCCTCTGGTCGCCGCAGTCCAGTGCCTGTAGAGGGCAAGACAGTTACCGTGGATGTTGACCAAGTGATAGTTGCCGTTGGTGTATCGCCAAACCCACTCGTGCCTAAGTCAATAGAGGGTCTTGAACTTGGCCGCAAGAACACCATTGCAGTGAACGAACAGATGCAGAGCTCTCGTCCTACAGTGTTTGCCGGTGGCGACATTGTCCGTGGAGGTGCCACCGTAATACTTGCCATGGGCGACGGTCGTCGTGCAGCCGCAGCAATGAATGAGAAACTAAAAGGTAAATGAACGGACTTTATACAATAATGTTGCTCATACTAAGCAATGTCTTTATGACACTTGCTTGGTATGGGCATCTGAAACTACAGGAAACAGGCACTTCCTCAAAGTGGCCTCTCATCGGGGTGATAGCCTTTTCGTGGGGCATCGCCTTTTTTGAGTATTGCTGTCAGGTACCTGCTAACCGACTTGGATTTCAAGGCAATGGCGGACCATTCAACCTTGTGCAACTCAAGGTGATACAGGAGTGTGTCAGTCTCGCTGTCTTCGCGGTTATTGCCAACATACTGTTTCAGGGACAGAACCTGCACTGGAACCATATATTGGCTTTCTTCCTGATTATCTGTGCCGTATATCTTGTTTTTATGAAATGACAGATGTAGAGCAGCGTTTGACGAAAGCCTTCAAGAAGGCAATGGGTCGCTTCAGCATTATTGAGGATGGCGACCACATCCTTGTCGGATTGTCTGGTGGCAAGGACTCGCTGCTGCTGCTTGAGCTTTTGGCAAAGCGAAGCCGGATTATAAAACCTCAATTCACCGTAGAGGCTATCCATGTGCGCATGGCAAATGTGCACTATGAGACCTCAACGGACTATCTCTCACACTTCTGCGAGAATCTTGGAGTTAGGCTGCACATCGTCACCACATCGTTCGACGAGACCATACCCACACACAAGCCCAAGTGTTTTCTCTGCTCTTGGCATCGGAGGAAACAAATGTTCAACCTTGCCCAAGAGCTTGGCTGCAACAAGATAGCCCTCGGACATCACAACGACGACATTATTCATACGGCGCTGATGAACACTATCTTCCAGGGACATTTCTCAACAATGCCAGTGGTGCTGAAAATGCGCAAGATGCCGCTAACCATCATCCGACCACTATGCTATTGCGAGGAAAAGGACATAAAGGCTTACGCCGAGGCAAACGCTTACGAGAAACAAGTGACGCTCTGTCCTTATGAGCACGACTCACACCGAACCTCCATCCGACAACTCTACGACCAGATAGAAAAAATGGCTCCAGAGGCACGATACTCAATCTGGAACGCACTGGAAGCGGAAGGAAAACTTGTTGAAGAATCAAATCAATAAACCAAATACGATTATGGCTACTAACAGACACGCTTACCTGATAATGGCTCACAATGAATGGGACTTGCTTAACACGCTGCTCTCACTCATTGACGACCCACGCAATGACATTTTCCTGCATATCGACAAGAAAGTGAAAAACTTGCCGAAACTCTATCAGCCCCAATACTCAACACTCTATCTTACTCCGAAACGATACGATGTGAGATGGGGAGATGTCGGACAGGTTCACTCTGAGATGCATCTCTTCCGCACGGCTTACGAGCATGGACCATACCAGTATTACCATAAGTTGTCGGGCGTTGACCTGCCGATAAAGAGCCAGGACTACATACACGACTTTTTCGACAAGAACAACGGCAAGGAGTTCATTGGCTTTTTCACTCTCACCGATTTCATAAAGGGTGATATTGAGCGGAAGAGAAGACGCTACTATTTCCTTATGCGTTGGAACTACCGCACACCATTCGTACCAAAATGGAAGGTGACGCTTGCAAAGATAATAAGACATACGGCACTAAAGATACAAGACATACTACACACCGACAGAGGCAACGAACTGACTTTCAGAACAGGCCACAACTGGGTATCGCTCACTGGTGATGCCGTGAAATACCTGCTTGACAATGAGGCGTTTATAAATCGGCGATTTGCCTATACTACCTGTGGAGACGAGATGTACAAACATTCGATTCTCATCTCCAATCCCGACATACGCAAGCGTATCTACGACCTTGACGACGGCATACATAGCTGTATGCGCTTCATCGACTTCAACCGTGCCTCTGCCGAACAGAAAAAAAGAGGTGAGCCATACACATGGCAAGATGGTGACGCTGAGGAACTTCTCAATTCAGAATACCTGTTTGCAAGGAAATTCTCAAGCAAGTATCCGAAGGTGATAAAGGACATCACCAACTTTTTGACCAAGTAAAAAAAAGATTGTCATAGAAAAAGCGACTATCATTTCAGGTTGTTGAAATTGATAGTCGCTCATTTTTTTATTTCACTCAACTTTCGGAAGTTGAATTATTTATTTCACATAGAAATCAATGAGATATTGCAAGGCTTGCTGGCATACAGGACAGAACTCCTTGTGCTCGTTTGTGCGCATTCGGCAGTCGGGAAGTCCGCGCCAAACGCCCTTGCTTTGGTAGCCGCCTCCTTCAACGAGTCCAGCCTTGCCTTCGTCGATGAGGTTTTGCCACTTTTGGCTAAAGTCTGCCTTGGTGGTGATGTTTGGCTCCCAAGGTTCAGTGTCGGAGAAATACATCGGGTCAGTGTCGGCATATTCGTATTCGTCGGCAAGTCCTCCGAAACTGTGTCCAAATTCATGTACCACTACAGGACGGAAAAGAGGTCCCTTGGTTGACGTAAGGGTGTAGGAGTTATAGATGCCGCCACCGCCATACTGCTCGGTGTTTACGAGTACTATGATGTGCTCGTAGGGTGAGCATACAAGTATGTCGTGCAGACGCTTAAGATGAAGAGTGGTGAGATAACGTTTGCTGTAGAATGTGTCGTAATGCGAACCGAGAATAGTGTTGTTCCATCTGCCCTCATGAGGTGTACTGGTTCCCTGCTGCTCTGAAGGAGTGAACACACCTACAAGGTTAAACGAACTCTGCATCTTCTTGAACGGCTCATGTTCGAAAAGGGCGGAGGCGGCAACCTTGCAGTCGTTGACAAAGTCGTCCAACTGGTCTTTGGTATATCCCTCAGCGACGTAGGCTATGCGTATGCAGTTTGTGGTGTCGGCAGCCTGCTGAATGGTGACACACTGACTTGTTGGCTTTTCAACGTAACGTATGAGTATGTCGGCAGGGTTTACAGTGTGTGTCATGGAGGCGAAAGTCTTGCGATGGAAATCGAAGAGTTCTACCTTAATTTTCACTGTCTGTTTAGGGAAGGGTACGAGAAAGACATTCTCAAAGGACTTTGGAGTTGTCTTTGACTCGTCGCTTGAGAGCCATTCCTGAAAGAGAGTGGAGAAGGAGTGGCGGTAGATTACACTGCCGCTGACTGAGTCTATGACAGTAATCTGTCCGTTGCCCTCGAAAGGCACTTGGTCGAGACGCTTACGTCGTCCATACCAGTGTTTTGTCTTCACCAGCTCATCAACATAGATTGCCTGACTGTTTCTGTCGCCTGCGAAGATATAGTCAAGACGCAGTGTGTTGTCGGTGAAAAACTCGTCGAAGGTCTGTGACTTGGCAGCCAGACTGAAAGCGAGTGCTGCAATAGTGAGAAGAAATTGTCTTGTTTTCATAAATGCGTGATTAGAGTTTTTATGTATTGTCTGTCCCAATCGTCGGGATGCAGGCGTTGTTCGTCGTACTGCATTATGTCGATGTCGATGGCTATGATATTGCCTCCATGCTTGCGTCCGAGCTGTTGCTCTAAGTCTTTCAGCTTTTCGTTGAGCTCTTGGAGTGGTAGCGGCGTTATGCCGCGAGCCATTTGGTTTGCAAAGGGTGGGGCAGTGATGCCTATGGCTGCAGTGACAACAACGGGCGTGGTCTGCCGTATGCTTACGAAAGGTTCGCACAGGCGCAGTGCCTTTTCGAGTTGATGTTGGCTGTCGGCGACGTTAGAGCCAAGGGCAAGAATGACGTTATGCATAGCGTAAAGTATTGATTAATGTACAAGACCCTACGGCGCATGGCTGCAGGGTCTTGTAGATGTCGTAGTCCCTTAATCGTTCATGGAGAGCAGGAACTCCTCGTTGTTTCGTGTCTTTATCAGACGGTCGCGCACAGTGTTCATTGCCTCTATCGGGTTCATCTCGCTGATGAAGTTTCTCAATATCCACATTCGCTTGAGCGTTGTCTCGTCGTGGAGCAAGTCGTCGCGTCGTGTGCTCGACTGTATGAGGTTTACAGCAGGGAAGATACGCTTGTTGCTCAGCATGCGGTCGAGCTGCAATTCCATGTTACCCGTTCCCTTGAATTCCTCGAAGATTACCTCGTCCATCTTTGATCCTGTGTCGATGAGTGCCGTGGCTATGATGGTGAGTGATCCTCCGTTCTCAATGTTTCGTGCCGCACCGAAGAAACGTTTCGGTTTTTGTAGGGCGTTGGCGTCAACACCGCCGGTGAGCACCTTGCCACTGGCTGGGCTTACAGTATTGTATGCTCTTGCAAGACGAGTGATTGAGTCGAGGAAGATAACTACGTCGTGTCCGCACTCAACCATTCTCTTTGCCTTCTCAAGCACGATGCCCGCAATCTTAACGTGACGGTCTGCAGGCTCATCGAATGTGGAAGCGATGACTTCTGCGTTTACTGTGCGGCTCATGTCGGTAACTTCCTCAGGTCGCTCGTCGATGAGCAACATCATGAGATAAGCCTCCGGATGGTTTGCCGCAATAGCATTGGCAATGTCTTTCATAAGGATAGTCTTACCAGTCTTTGGCTGTGCCACGATGAGTGCGCGCTGTCCCTTGCCAATAGGCGAGAAGAGGTCAACGATGCGTGTGCTTGGGTTTGTGGTGGAACGGTCGCCAGTGAGGTTGAACTTCTCTTCTGGGAAGAGAGGGGTGAGATGTTCGAAAGAGACGCGGTCGCGGACTTCCTGCGGCTGACGTCCATTAATCTTTCGTACTGTGCTGAGTGCGAAATATTTCTCTCCGTCATGTGGAGGACGTACGAGGCAGTCAACCACGTCGCCTGTCTTGAGACCGTATTTCTTTATTTGCTGTGGAGAAACGTATATATCGTCAGGTGATGACAGATAGTTATAGTCGCTTGAACGAAGGAATCCGTAGCCATCGGTAATGATCTCGAGCACGCCATTTCCTTCGATAATGTCGGTGAAATCGTAGTTCTCCTCATAGCCGTAATTGTCGTAGTTTGCTGCCTCATTGTCAGGGGTCTGCTGTGGCATAGGCTGCATGGGTTGCATTGGCGGCATCTGTGGCATGGTAGGACGGTCGAAGATGTCGAGGTTTGGTATTGCCTCACGGTCTTCAATTGGCAAATCGACAACTACGATAAAGTCAGTACCGTCGCAAGGGTCACCACTCCATACGCCCTCGGGCATTTGGCGTGTTTCCTGCTGTGCGGGGGTGTTGTTTTGGCTGAACCTCTCGTTGAGCTTATCAACCATCTCAGGTGTCATATTGGCATCTGCATTGGGTTCGTAGCTTGCTTCTGGCACGTCAGGCACAGGTTGTGTTTCAACGGTGTCTGCCGTAGCAGGTTGAGAATCGTTTGGCTGTTCCTCAACCACCACCTCGCCTTCAATTTCGGTTTGGGCGTTCTGCTCTGCGAGTTTTGCGGCTTCTATTGCTGCCAGCTCTGCCTTTGACTTTCGTCCTCGTTTCTTTGGAGCAGGAGCTGGTTGTGCCGGTTCTTCCTCTGGTGGCAACTCACCCTGTGGTGTTGCTGGAAGGTCGTTGAAGAGTTGTTGTTCCTTGGCTTCTGGAAGGATTCCTCTGCTTACGTCGAAGTTTTCTCCTTCCTTTCCTTTTACGGTATAGACCTTATCCTTTTCTTTTTTTGCTATTCTCGTTCTCTTACGTTTGGGTGTCTCGGCAGTGGCTGCGGTATCCTCGGCAGCCTTGTCGAGAATAGCGTAGATTACTGTTTCCTTTTCATCGTCTTGTGATGGCTTGATACCCAATTCTTTGGCAATGCCCAGCAACTGGGCGTCGTCCATTGATTCTAATTCTTCTTTCTTATACATACTATATAATAAGGTGTATATATGTTTTGCTTATTATGAGTTTCTCGGGAGGGTGTTTCATAATGCACATGAGAAAACGCGTGGATGATTGAAACACGAGTTGAAAATCAGGTGCAAAGGTAATGAAAAAATCCGAAATCTACAAATTATTCCTTGTTTTTTTCTTTCTTTCCACTCACTTTTTTCTTTCCGTTGGAGTCCCGTTTGGAGTTGTTGCCCCGTTTGTTATTGCGTCTCTTGCCTCCATACTTGCCCTTGCGGCCTCTTCCTCGCCCCTTGCCTCTTGGAGAACCATGTCGTTCGGGTGTATATTCAGGACCCTCGCCAAGTTCTTCCGGTAGAGGAATTTTCTCTACGGTCTTCTCAATAAACTTCTCTATCTGTCCGAAAGCATACATATCTGCCTCGTTGACAAGGGTTATGGCTTCGCCGTCGCGGTCGGCACGAGCCGTTCGCCCTATGCGGTGGACATAGTCCTCGCAGTCGCGGGGAACGTCGTAGTTGATGACCATTTGTATGTCGTCGATATCGATGCCTCGCGCCACTATGTCTGTGGCAACAAGCACATCTTTCTTTCCCGCCTTGAACTGCAACATCACCTCGTCGCGCTCCTGTTGTGTGAGATCGCTGTGCATCTGGCAGCAGTTGACTCCCATCATTGAGAGTTGTCTTCCCACTTCCTTCACTTTGTCTTTCTTTCCTGAGAACAGGATTACGCGCTGAAGTTTGTTGCCCTTAAAGAGATGTTTTATTATGCCGAGTTTCTGAGGTTCGTGGCATATGTATGCCATTTGGTGAATTTTCTCGGCAGGCTTGCTCACGGCAATTCTCACCTCAACGGGATCTGTTAATATGGTTTTTGCCAAAGCCTGTATCTTGTCGGGCATTGTGGCGGAGAACATTATTGTCTGGCGGTCAGCTGGCAGTCCTTTGACAATCTGCATTATGTCGTCGCTAAATCCCATGTCGAGCATGCGGTCTGCCTCGTCGAGCACGAAGAAGCTGACTCGGCTGAGGTCAACATTGCCCATGCGGATATGGCTTAGCAGTCGTCCAGGTGTGGCTATCACTACATCAGCTCCAAGTCTTAGGCTCTTCATCTCCTGGTCGTAGCGTGTTCCGTCGTTGCCTCCATAGACAGCCACGCTGCTTATGCCTTCAAGATAATATCCGAAGCCCTGCATGGCTTGGTCGATTTGTTGTGCCAGTTCTCTGGTAGGTGCCATTATGATGCAGTTGATGGCGTCTTGTGGATAGCCTCCGTCGTCGAGCATACTGAGTATAGGCAACAGATAGGCAGCTGTCTTTCCTGTTCCCGTCTGCGCTATTCCTATCACGTCGCGATAGTCGAGAATTTCAGGAATGCATCCTGCCTGTATCGGCGTACACTCTTCGAAGTGCATGTCGTAGAGTGCGTCGAGAATGTTGTCGTTTAGATATGTTTCTTCAAATTTCATTAGTTTGGAGCTTTCTTAAAACAATAATAAGCTATTACGAAATACAATAAGTTCGGTATCCAAGCTGCAAGCACAGGTGGCGTGTCGGCATTGATGGCGAAAGTGGAGCTGATGGTCTGCAGAAGAATATAGGAGAAACTCAGCGCCATTCCTATGCCAAGATAAAGTCCCATACCGCCCTTACGCTTTCTTGCAGAGAGACTGGCACCAATGATGGTGAGAATGAACGATGCGAAACATGCCGCTATTCGCTTGTGGTATTCCACCTCATACTGCACTACATTGCCCGAACCGCGGTCTTTCTGTTTGGATATGTATCGCAGCAGCTCCGGACTTGTGAAAGTTTCCTGTTGTCCCTTGCTGAACACGAGGTCCATAGGCTCCATCATCACAAGTGTGTCAATCTCTTGTCCAGAGGTAATATGTTCGCGCATACCCTTCAGTGTCCTAATCTTATAGTTCACGGCACGCCACTGGTAGCGGCTGTCAGATATGGTGTCGTATTTTATTACGTTGGCTGTCATGTGGCTGACGAGTTTCTTGTTTTCGAACTTGTCGAGCGAGAAGCCATAGCCAGTCTTCGTGACATCGTCGTATTGCTGGATATATGCAATGATGCCACGACCAACTTGCAGCTGTACGTTGGATGCTGAGGTGTTCTTCTTGTTGTTCTTGTAGAGTGACTCAAACTCGTGTCTCACCACGGTGCCCTTTGGTATGACATAGGCTCCGAGAGTGAAGTTAAGAATGGAGATCATTGCCGCTGAAATCATATAAGGACGCATGAGTCGCTTAAAGCTCATGCCACTTGCCAACATTGCTATCACCTCCGAATTGCCTGCCAACTTGGACGTGAAGAAAATTACGGCTATGAATACGAAGAGAGGACTGAACAGGTTGGCAAAGTAGGGTATGAAGTTGGCATAGTAGTCAAGTATTATGGCACGCAGCGGCGCATGATTTGTAGTGAACTTTGCCAGGTTCTCATTCACGTCGAAAACTATGGAAATAGAGATGATGAGAATGATGGAATAGATGTATGTTCCTATGAATTTTGATATTATGTAGCGGTCGATGCGTCTGATATATCTGAAGGGATTGAGGAACGATAACAGCCACACTACAGGATGAAGGCAGCGGCCGATGATGCTGCGCCTTCCAAACAACTTGCTGAAAAGTCGGCGTGTGCCTCTTGCGAAATGCAGGTAGCGTCGATGTTTCCTTATTTTCTTATACTTCATAACCATCTTTGTTGCTGAAAGTTATATACGTTTGCCTAAATCTTCTATCACACTGTGTTTCCACTGCACAAAGTCACCCGCAATGATGTGTTTTCTGGCATCGCCGACAAGTCGCAGATAGAAAGCGAGATTGTGTATGCTGGCTATTTGCAGTGCAAGAAGTTCCTGAGCTTTGAAGAGGTGGTGAAGATATGCCTTGGTGTAGATGCGGTCAACATCGCAGCCTTCCGGGTCGATAGGGGTGAAATCGTTCTCCCATTTCTTGTTGCGCATGTTCATTGTTCCGTTATAGGTGAAGAGCATGGCATTGCGGCCGTTTCTCGTAGGCATCACACAGTCGAACATGTCAACGCCCCTCTCTATTGCCTCAAGGAGGTTTTGCGGAGTTCCTACGCCCATAAGGTAGCGTGGTTTGTCCTTTGGAAGCACGGCATTTACCACTTCTATCATCTCATACATCACCTCTGTAGGTTCTCCCACGGCAAGTCCTCCTATGGCATTGCCGTCGGCATTCTTGTCAGCCACATATTTCGCGGCGTCGGTGCGAAGGTCTTTGAACGTACAGCCCTGGACGATGGGGAAGAGGGTCTGGTCGTAACCGTAGAGTGGGGTGGTCTCAGAGAAACGCTTAATGCAGCGGTCGAGCCATCGTTGGGTCATGAGGAGGCTCTTCTTGGCATATTGGTAATCGCTCTGACCTGGAGGACACTCGTCGAACGCCATGATGATGTCTGCACCGATGACTCGTTGTGTGTCCATAACGTTCTCTGGCGTGAAGAAATGTTTAGAGCCGTCGATGTGTGACCTGAACTCACATCCTTCTTCGCGCAACTTCCTTATTCCCGTGAGAGAGAAGACCTGGAAACCTCCAGAGTCGGTAAGTATTGGTTTTTCCCAACCGTTGAAACCGTGGAGTCCACCTGCCTGTCGCAGTATGTCAAGACCTGGACGGAGATAGAGGTGGTAGGTGTTGCCAAGGATTATCTGAGCCTTCACCTGTTCGCGAAGTTCAGAGAAATGTACTCCCTTGACACTGCCACAAGTGCCTACTGGCATGAATATAGGCGTCTCTATCTGTCCGTGGGCTGTGGTTATCAGTCCTGCTCGCGCGTCGGAACATGGGTCGGTATGCTGGAGCTCAAATTTCATTTGTCTTCCTTTTTGTCGTTGTTTTCTTCTTCTATCTCAAACACTTGCGGATTCTCTACAAGTTTGTCGGTGAGTGAGTATTCCCAAACGTCAGCTACATTCTCCACATAGTGGAACGACACTCCTTTGAGGTATATGTCGGGAATCTCCTCTATGTCTTTCCTGTTCTCCTTGCACAGGAGTATGTCGGTGATGCCCGCACGCTTGGCTGCGAGAATCTTTTCCTTTATTCCGCCTACTGGCAAAACCTTGCCTCGAAGTGTTATCTCACCTGTCATGGCAACATTTGCCCTCACCTTGCGTTGCGTAAGTGCAGAGGCGAGCGATGTGGCAATGGTGATGCCTGCAGATGGACCGTCCTTTGGCGTTGCGCCTTCGGGCACATGAATGTGGATATTGTAGTTGTCAAAAATTCGGTAGTCGATGTTTAGTGAGTCAGCATGCGACTTCACGTATTCAAGAGCCAGCACAGCCGACTCTTTCATCACGTCGCCGAGATTTCCCGTCAACGTGAGTTTCGCTCCCTTTCCTTTGCTGATGCTCGTTTCTATGAAAAGTATCTCACCTCCCACGCTTGTCCAAGCTAATCCAGTGACAACACCCGCATAGTCGTTGCCCTGATAGATGTCGCGATAGTATGGTGGCTTTCCCAACAGTGTCTCTATCTCCTGTGGAGTGATCTTGTCGAATGGCATCACGCCCTCGCTTGCAAACCGGAAGGCGATTTTACGCAATGCCTTGTCGATCTGCTTCTCAAGTTGTCGCACGCCGCTCTCGCGGGTGTATTGCTCTATTATCTTTTCCACCGCTGCCTTGTTGAAAGTCACCTTGCTCTTCTTCTTCAGTCCCGTGGCTTCCATCTGCTTAGGTATGAGATGACGTTTCGCGATCTCAAATTTTTCTTCTGTGATGTAGCCCGACACCTCGATTATTTCCATACGGTCGAGTAGGGGACGTGGTATGGTGGTTAAATCGTTGGCAGTGGCAATGAACAACACTTTGGAGAGGTCAAAATCCACATCGAGATAGTTGTCGTGGAAAGCATTGTTCTGCTCAGGGTCAAGCACTTCAAGGAGTGCCGACGATGGGTCGCCATTGACGTTGTTCTGCGTCACTTTGTCTATCTCATCGAGAATGAACACAGGGTTTGCCGATTCTGCTTTCTGCAATCCTTTTATTATTCTTCCAGGCATAGCTCCGATATATGTGCGGCGATGTCCTCTGATTTCCGCCTCGTCGTGAACTCCACCAAGCGATATTCGCACATATTTCCTTCGGAGCGAGTTGGCAATACTCTTTCCGAGGCTTGTCTTGCCCACTCCCGGAGGACCATAGAGGCAGATGATAGGGGACTTGAGGTCACCTCTGAGACTCAGCACGGCTATATACTCGAGTATGCGCTCCTTCACCTTTTCCATGCCATAGTGGTCGTGGTCGAGCACACGTTTTGCACGCTTCAGGTTGTGGTCGTCGTCCGTGTATTCGCCCCAGGGCAGCGAGACGAAAGTCTGCAAATATGTAAGTTGGGTGTTGAAATCAGGACTTTGTGGATGGAGCTGGTCGAGTTTTGCAAGTTCTTTTTCGAACACATTGAAAACCTCGTTGCTCATATGTTTTTCCGCAGCCTTCTTCATCAGCTCGTGATGCTCTGGTGAAGCGTCGCCGTTGTGTATCTCTGCCTGGAGATTCTTTATCTGCTGCTGTATGAAATAGTTGCGTTGTTGTTCGTCGAGGTCGTCTCGTGTCTTCTCGCGGATGTTCTGCTTAAGTTCCTGCAGTTTCATGTCGCGGTCGATAAGACGCATCAGTCCGAAGAGTCTTTCCTTTAGGTCGGATACCTTCAGCAGCCCCATCTTCTCCTTGAAGTCAAAGGGGAGATTGGTGCAGAGATAGTTTATTGTCATCACGTCGTTCTTGACATTGCTCACTGCAAACATTGCCTCGTCAGGTATGTCTTCGTTGATGCGTATATACTGCAGTGTGCGCTTCCTCATGTCCTCGATGGCAGTCTTGAACTCCGAGTCTCCCATGTTGTCGAGTATTTCGGGCGCAGGCTCCACGTTGGCAACAAGATATGGTTTAGTATTCGTGATGTCAATAAGCTTCAGACGTCCGAAAGCCTGAAGAATGGCAGTAACTCCGCCTCCTGGCAGTTCGAGCGACTTAACCACTCGTGCATAGACACCATAGCCGAACAACTCGTCCGTTCTTGTTGGTGACTCAACGTTAGGGTCGAGCTGTGGGATAACGGCAATGAGGTCGTGGTTTTTCTCGCATTTGCGTATGAGCTTATTGCTCGACGCACGGGCAATGATTATCGGTGTCACCACACCAGGATACATCACCATGTTGCGAGTGACTAAAAGCGGCAGGGAAGTTGGCATTTCATCATTTGACATTTCGATGAAGTCGCCTTCTATGTCTGCTATCATGGAGAAAGCATTTTTATTTTGATTGTCGTCCATCGTTTTCTGATATGTGCTTGATATTTTATAAGGTACAACAAAAAGTATGTTCCTAAAACAAACATGATGACAACATCACTGGGGGATGCTGCCATCACGCTGTGGTTTGTACGCCTGCAGGGGCTCGAACCCTGGACACCCTGATTAAGAGTCAGGTGC
>CALZDK010000011.1 GCA_945637645.1 uncultured Prevotella sp. | reverse complement strand
CAGCCTCCCCAACCGTAATAGCTGTGCCATCCGGCATACCATGGGTCATACCATCCTCCATACCAACTTCCGTAGTACCATGGGTCGTAGAAGGTGCTCCAGCCGTACCAGCGGTCGAAACGTCCGTCGGTATAGCCATACCAGTAGGCGTTGCGATAGTCATCGTCCCAACGGCTCATCTTGCGCGTATATTTGTAGTCGTCCTCGGTGAGGGCTGCAAGAGAGTCGGGATATTCGCCGCGCACGGCATCAAATGAGATTACGTCGTTGGCGGCAGAGTCGCCGTCGATGGGCTGCACACTGCTGCGCAGTCGGCGGTTGTACTCGTCCACATCGCGTGAGCTGCCGCAGTAGTAAGTGTCCTTTGGCATTCCGTAATTCTCCGAGGTCTTCTTCACGTTAGCCTTCGTGGGCACGAAGTATAAGTCGTCTTGAGCTGCCACGTTGAGGGGCAAGACTAAGGTCAACATAGCAATGACAATGAGTTTTTTCATAGTTTCTCCTTATTTATATTATTATAGAGTGCAAACTTACGATTTTTTTTTTAAAGAATCTACTGATAGGGACAAAAATAGTGTTAAAATCACTATAAATTAACCTTTTACCATGTGGTAGAGTTTGTTTTCCAAAAAAAATATAATACTTTTGCACTGGTTTTTTATACTTTTACACAAATGATAAACTATCCGATAGCAAAAATCAATCTCGGTCTCAACGTGGTGCGTAAGCGCGAAGATGGTTACCACGACTTGGAGACCGTTTTCTACCCTGTGGAGATAAAGGATGCACTGGAGGTATATCCCATGGACAGTGGTTTCCCCTCTGACGTGGCTTGCGACCTGAAGGTGACCAACGCCACCGTGGACTGCGACGAGCAGAAGAACCTCGTGGTAAAGGCTTATCGCCAGCTTGCCGCCCACTATGAGTTGCCCAGGGTTCATGCCCACCTTTATAAGGCTATTCCGTCGCAGGCTGGCTTGGGTGGAGGGTCGAGCGACTGTGCCTATATGATAATGTCTCTCGCCAAGATGTTCAATCTCCCGATGACTGAGGAGGATATGGTTTACCACGCATCGAAACTTGGTGCCGACTGTGCTTTCTTCATCAAGAGCTCACCATGCTATGCCGAGGGAATAGGAGAACTGTTGGAGCCTATAAACCTCTCGCTCAAAGGCTATCATCTCGTTTTGGTTCATCCAGACATTCCCGTTTCCACCCGCGAGGCTTTCTCGCTTGTTGAACCCAAGCCCACAGTGAGGAAATGCAGGGAGACAGTGTTCCAGCCAATAGAGACTTGGCGCGATGTGCTTGTAAACGATTTTGAGAAGAGTGTCTTTGCTCTTCATCCTGAGATAGGGGAGATAAAGGCAGAGCTTTACCGCCAAGGTGCACTTTACGCTTCCATGAGCGGAAGCGGTAGCAGTGTGTTCGGCATCTTCAGAGAAGAAACCGACCTGAGAAAAGTGTTCTTGGGAATGGAGTGTATGCAGGTTGCCTTATAGGGCAATCTGCATGAATACCGGGAAGTGGTCAGAGTAGGTGAGGGGAAGTTTGTAGTAATTGAGTCCCTCCAGTTGCTCGTCGTGGAAAATGTAGTCAATACGCACCATCTTGCTGCCACGGTAGGTGTACATGAATCCGTTGCCACATTCCTTGAATCCGTCCACCATGTTTCCGAGCATGGTGTTATAGACGTAGGAGTAGGGCACGTCGTTGAAGTCGCCGCAAACGATGCAAGGGTTATCGCTCTCTCTTACAGCATTTGCCACCATTGCCGCCTGTCCGGCACGAATTATCATTCCGAGTGTGTAGTTTCCGTATATAGCGTTAATCAGTGCATTTGTCTCCACATTTTGTCCACGCATCATCATTTTCCCAGCCTGGTGCATGGTGCGATTAAAGCCTGTGGTTTCAAGATGTGCGTTGAACACTCGCAGGACTTTACCGTCCACATCCACGTCAGCCCACATTGCGCTGTTGTTGGTCTGCTCGAAAGGCATGTTTTTGGAGGCACGTATTGGGTAGCGGCTGAAAACAATCATGTCGTTGTTGCCTTGTGCGTGATATGGGAAATAGTCCTTGTAAATGTCGATGTTTCTCTTGTCGCCCACCTCGTCGTTATACTCCTGCAGGCAGAGCACGTCCACCTTTTCCTTCTTCATCTCGTAGAGGATGTCGTGGGTGATGAATGTTACTGCCTCGCGTCCGAATCGAGCCACGTTGTAGCTTGCAATCTTCAGCGACTTCCTTCCGGGATCGTCGGCGGCTGAAGGGCGCAACTGGTACATCGTTCCAATGTATGGAATGCAGCAAAGAAGGGTAATCACTGGCAGTGAGGTCCACATCCATTGTCTTGTCACAAGCCAATAGACAAGCATCACTATATTGCCTATGATGAGAAGCGGAAGAGCATATACCAGCATAGCCGATGCGGTGTGTCCGATAGGATTGCTGTCGCCGCCAAAAAGTCCTACGAATGTGAATATTGACAGGACAATCTGCGCTATGAGGAACATCAGCGAGAAATATCTTTTTACTGCTTGTTTTCCCATATCTACCTTGCTGTATTATTTTTTCGATGTGTATTTCTCAAGAATGGCAAGTAGCTCCTCTACCTTGAAAGGCTTTGCTATGAAGTCGTCGCAGCCTGCCTCAGCAGCCATCTTGCGTGTGTCGCTGAGGGCGTAGGCACTGAGGGCGATAACCGGCACGTTGGGGTTGACCTCCTTGATGATGCGTGTGGCGTCGATACCGTCCATGTCAGGCATACGGATATCCATGAGCACAAGGTCTGGATGTTCGTCCTCGTTCATCGTCACTGCCTCCACGCCGTTGCGTGCCCTGAGCAGGCGGTAGCGGTTGGCGAGCACGTTCTTCACCAGTTCGTAGTTGCACTCCTCGTCTTCTGCCACGAGAATGAGTTTCAGTTTGCTTACGTCGCCCACAGGAGTGGTGCGGAGAGTGCGTGTTATGATTGGGTTAGTCTTTGTTGTCTCGCGTGTGGCATACATTCCGTCGAATGGGAATGAGAAGGTGAATGTTGAGCCTTTGCCGAGGGTTGAGTTTACGGATATTTTTCCTCCTAATTTCTCAACGATGATCTTGCTCAACGGCAAACCGAGTCCGAAACCCTTCTGTACTTCAGCGTCCTTTGAAACGTAGGTGTGGAAAATTGTCTCGATGTCCTCTGGGGCAATGCCAGTGCCAGTGTCGCTAACAAAACAGATAATCTTGTTTGCCGCCTCGTCCACGCGGTAGCCATAGGTGATGCCACCTTTCTGCGTATGTTTCAGTGCATTGCTGATGAGGTTGCAGAATACCTGAGTGAGACGGTTGGCGTCGGTTTTCTGAAGAACGGTCTTTGAGGGAATGTCTGCCTTGAACTGGAGATTTTCGGGGCAGCGGAACTTGAATATCTGCTTGATGTTCTCGCAAATCTCGTTAAGGTTGCAGAGCGTTATCTTCATCGACAGTTCACCTGCTTCCACCCTTGAGAGGTCGAGAATCTCGTTGATGAGTGAGAGAAGACGACTATTGTTGCTCTCCACTATTTCGAGAAACTTCATTCGCTCGGATGCCGAGTCGGTTTCGGCAATGATTCTCGTGAAGCCTTCTATGGCGTTGAGAGGTGTTCTTATCTCATGACTCATGTTGGCGAGGAAGAGCGATTTCATCTTGCTCGCCTTCTCTGCCTTCTGAATCTTTTCCTCGTAGTCTTTGAGTTTTCCTACAACAACGTCGCGCTCCCTTATGGCGTTTGCAAGGGAGTTGCGGAGCTGTTCTATTTCAGCCTGAAGCTGCTGGGTTGTTCCAACTGGATTCATAACACTATTCGTTTGATTGTATTATATCGGGACAAAGTTACGGAAAAATATTGAAATTGCCTAATTCTTTAACTTTTTTTAGCCTCTTCTTGCTTTTTCCCAAGTTCCGTTCTTCTTTTTGGTCAAATATGCTATTCCTCGGAACACGTTGACGTTCATAAACAGGAAATAGTAAGGAACATAGAGCAGTTTGTTCTTGTGTCCGTTGGCTTCGAGAATGTAGCCTGCGAGGGCGGCAAGATAGAACACTGTCTGTAGCAACCAAATGACGGTATATATAGTGCCCGCATTGGTCAGCACGAGCCATACGTTCAGCGGAATGAGTGCTATGAGGGCGAAGGGAGTGACAGACCATCGCAGCACTCTGTGCGACACGAACTGGAAAGCCACAACGGGATGCATCAGTGGGTTCATCAGGCTACGCAGACGCCAGCAGCTCTGCAGTCCGCCGGCTGCAATCCTGCGCTTTCGCTTGCTCTCCTCGTTGAGGTCAGCCGATCCGTATTCCATGGCGTAGGCATCGCTTGCGTATGCTATGGTATAGCCCCGTTCCACTATGCGCATGGAGAGTATGAAGTCGTCGAGTAGTGTGTCGTCGGGCATTTCCTCAAACAGTTGTGACCTTATTGCGCACAGCTCGCCTGCCGCACCCATGGCGGAGTAGAGTTCAGAGTCGAGGCGTTTAAGGAAACTCTCGTATTTCCAGTACATTCCCTCGCCCTCGGCGGCTGCCTGTCTGTCGTTGCGTGCCTTCACGCGTTTCTCTCCTGCCACGCATCCCACCTTTGGGTTGCGCATCTTATCCACAATGACTCTTATTGCCTCCTTGTTGAGCATGGTGTTGGCGTCGGTCATTACCAAAATTTCCGTCTTCACCTCTTTTATACCGTGTTTCAGTGCTGCGGTTTTCCCTTTCCTCTCTGGCGTAAAGACTACTGCCACGTCGGAATATTCGGCAAGCAGAGAGTTTGTAGAGTCGTCGCTTCCGTCAGTAACCCAAAGGATGTGCAACTTGTCTTTTGGATAGTCCAAGGCATGCGTGTTTTCCATTTTTGCCTTTACTATTTCCTCTTCGTTGTAGGCGCAGACCATCATTGTCACGTCGGGCAACGTGTTGTAGGCGTCGAATGTCGTTTCCTTTTTTCCGAACATCCTCTTTATCCTCGTGGCGAGATAGAGTACAATTCCATATCCGACGTAAGTATAGAAAACGAGGAAGAAGCAAATCCAAAAGATTGTTGTCATAGTTCTTTTATTAGGGGTCAATAGTGAGAGGTGAGGGGTTAGAGAAGTCCAAACTCTCACCACTCACCTCTATCAATTTTTATTTGGTCTCAATTTCTTCTTTCATGTCGATGAAGTTTCCTTTTCGGTCGTAGAACTCGTATTGCAGGAAGGCGAGTTTTTGCGAAGCCACTACCGATACTCCTACTCCGTATTTCATCTGCCATTTGCGCTTCAGCGACAACAGGCCTTGGTTGATGTAGGCCGCAACGTATGGATGGACATGGAGACGGAACTTCTTAATACCAATTTTGTTGACCAACTGGTCAATCTTGCTCTCAAGTTGGTCGGTGAAAAGTATGCTCGACTTTATCTTTCCTCGTCCAAAACATGTAGGGCACGTCTCCTCCACATTTACGTCCATTGCCGGTCTTACGCGCTGGCGCGTTATCTGCATCAGTCCAAACTTGCTTAGTGGCAAGATGTTGTGTCGCGCTCGGTCTTTCTGCATGTTTTTGCACATTCGTTCGTAGAGCATCTGTCTGTCTTCGGCAAGATTCATGTCAATGAAGTCCACTACGATTATTCCTCCCATGTCTCGTAGTCTCAGCTGGCGTGCCAGTTCGTCGGCTGCGCCGAGGTTCACTTCCAAGGCATTCTGTTCCTGTCCGTTTTCCGACCGTGTTCTGTTTCCGCTGTTCACGTCAACGACGTGTAGTGCTTCGGTGTGCTCGATGATAAGGTAGGCGCCACGCTTGTAGTTCACTGTTTTTCCAAACGACGACTTCATCTGCTTCGTCACGTTGAAGTTGTCGAAAATGGGTACTGTGCCGTTGTACTTCTTTACTATTTCCACCTTTTCGGGTGCAATCATTGAGATGTAGTCCCTCACCTGTTTGCACACCTCGTCGTCGTTGATGTGGATACCGTCGTAGGTTGGGTTGAACAAGTCTCTCAGCAGTGCCACTGCGCGGCTTGTCTCTTCAAAAATAATTTGCGGGCGTGCTGTGGTCTTCTGCACTTGCAGCAAGGCGTTTTCCCATCTTTTCAGCAGTATCTTCATCTCTGCGTCGAGCTCAGCCACTCGCTTTCCCTCGGCAGAGGTTCTTACTATCACTCCGAAGTTCTTTGGCGTGATGCTCTGTATGAGTTGCTTCAGACGTGCCCTTTCTTCTCCTTTCTTTATTTTCGACGATACCGAAACTTTGTCTCCGAACGGCATTAGTACCATGTATCTTCCCGCGAAGCTGAGCTCGCATGTCAGTCGTGGTCCCTTTGTCGATATTGGCTCCTTAACAATCTGCACCAGCACTTCCTGTCCCACCTTCAGTGTTGTCTGCACGCTGCCGTCCTTTTTCAGGTCGGGCAGTCGTGAGGCTTTGGAGAACGGGAAGAGCTTCTTCCTGTCGCTTTGCACCTGTTTAAGGTACTTCTCGAAAGAACTGTATTGAGATCCCAAATCAAGATAGTGCAGGAACGCGTCGCGTTCGAAACCTACGTCAACGAAACACGCGTTCAAGCCAGGCATCAGCTTTTTCACTTTTGCCACATAGATGTTTCCCACCGAGAACGACGCCGACCTCTGCTCGTCCTGGTATTCCACCAGACTCTTGTCTTCGAGCAAGGCAATGGAAATCTTTTTCGGCTGGACATCGATGATTAATTCGCTTGTCATTTCTGTTTTAGGGATTTCAATTGTTGTTTGATACAAAAAGGGTGCGCTGACTCATCTCTCTCTAAATGGAAGTAATTCGTCAGCACACTCCTCTCATTTTTTTTCTTAGAACAGACTAAGGCAAAATTGTGTTGCCTGTCCGCGGGCAAGAAAAAACAGATTTACTTGCTCTTATGTCTGTTCTTTCTCAGTCTCTTTTTACGCTTGTGAGTAGCCATCTTGTGGCCCTTCTTTTTCTTTCCGTTTGGCATTGCTTAAGAAATTTTATTATTAATAATGTTTACTGTTGCATTTTTGCGACAAAGCTCTTTGAAGGCTTGAAGGCTGGGAAGTCGTGTGCCTCAATGATTATTGTCGTCTGCTTTGAGATGTTTCGGGCTGTTTTCTGTGCACGGTGCTTTACAATGAAGCTGCCGAAGCCGCGCAGGTAAACATCTTCTTTCCTTACTGCCAGGCTCTGTCTTACCTCTTCCATGAAGGCTTCCACAGTTGCTGAAACAGCTTTCTTGTCAAGACCGGTGTCTGCTGAGATGCGGTCGATGATTTCTGCTTTTGTCATTGTCTGTCAATACGATTTTGTTATATAATTTTATTTCCTTCTTTGTTTTCGGACTGCAAATATACTGATTTTCAGTCGTAAACGGAAATTTATTTCGATTTTTTTTCAAAAAAAACAAAATATTGTGTCCGTAACACACTTTTTCCAGCCGTTTTCATGGGATACACATATTATATTATTATTGAAATCCCACGAAAACGGTTGAATATCTGTAAAGGCTTGTGTTGCCTTTTTGTCATTTCATCTGAGCAGTGATGCGTCCTTTCACCTTGTCAACGTATGCGTCTATTACCGCCACGGCGGTGATGTTCACCACCTCGCGAACGGTGCTGCCGAAGTCGATGAAGTGGATAGGCTTGTTCAGTCCCATCTGGATTGGGCCTATAATCTCCACGTCGGTGTTCATTGCCTGGAGCATCTTGTACGACGAACGGGCGCTGGTAAGGTTAGGGAACACCAGTGTGTTCACGTCCTCGCCGTAGAGTTTGCTGAACGGATACGTCTCGTCGCGCATCTCACGGTTCAGGGCGAAGCCGATCTGAATCTCACCGTCGATAATCATCGATGGGTCTTCCTCCTGCAGTTTCGCTACAGCCTTGCGCACCTTCTGCGTGCCCTCGGTGTTGTCCGATCCGAAGTTGGAGTGGCTTATCATTGCCACCACTGGCTTTTCGTTGAAGAAGCGCACTGCTGTCTGGCTCAGCTTGGCAAGGTCAACAAGCACATCGGTTGTCGGGTTCTGGTTTATCAGTGTGTCGGCGATGAACAGAGGTCCGCGTGGTGAGTTGATGATGTGCATCGTTCCGAAGTGGTTGTACTCCGGTCGTATGCCGATAATTTCCTTTGCCACCTTAATGGTGTTGGAGTATTTTGTGTAGAGACCGGTAATGAAGGCGTCAGCCTCGCCTGTCTCCACCATCATCATTCCGAAGTAGTTGCGCTCAAACATCTTGTCGTTAGCCTCCTGATAGGTGTAGCCGTCGCGCTGGCGCTTCTGTGTCAGTATGCGTGCGAAACGCTCGCGGCGCTCTGCCTCGCGGTCGTGGCGGAGGTTGATAATCTCTATTCCGTCGAGGCTCAGCTCCAGTTCCTTAGCCAACTTCTCTATGCGCTCGTCGTTACCGAGCAGAATAGGCTGGCAGATGCCTTCTGCCTTTGCCTGGACTGCAGCCTTGAGCATGGTGGGATGGATGCCTTCGGCAAATACCACGCGCTGTGGGTGGTTGCGGGCGGTGTCGTAGAGCTTCTGTGTGAGTTTTGTCTCCTGGCCGAGGAGCTCGCGCAGACGGTTCTTGTATTCTGCCCAGTTGGTGATTGTCTTGCGTGCCACACCGCTCTCTATGGCTGCCTTTGCCACGGCTGCCGAAACCTCTGTGATGAGGCGTGGATCCACTGGCTTTGGAATGAAGTAGTCGGGACCGAACGAGAGGTTGTTCACATGGTAAACGTCGTTCACCACGTCTGGAACCGGCTGCTTGGCAAGGTCGGCGATGGCGTGAACTGCAGCCATCTTCATCTCCTCGTTGATGGCGGACGCGTTCACGTCGAGCGCACCACGGAAGATGTATGGGAATCCTATAACGTTGTTTATCTGGTTAGGATAGTCGGAACGTCCTGTTGACATCAGTACGTCCGGGCGGCTGTCCATTGCGTCCTCGTAGCTAATCTCAGGCACTGGGTTTGCGAGGGCGAACACGATAGGCTGCTCTGCCATGGAACGGATCATGTCCTTGGTAAGCACGTTGCCTTTCGAGAGTCCTACGAAAACGTCGGCACACTTCACAGCCTCTTCCAGTGTGTGTACATCGCGTCGGTCTGTTGCGAAGAGTTTCTTCTGTTCGGTGAGGTTCGGGCGGTCGGATGTTATCACTCCCTTTGAGTCGAGCATCACGATGTTCTCGCGTTTTGCTCCGAGAGCCACGTAGAGCTTTGTGCATGATATGGCAGCCGCTCCTGCGCCGTTCACCACAATCTTCACCTTTTCGATGTCTTTTCCGTTCACCTCCAGCGCGTTTTTCAGTCCTGCTGCTGAGATGATGGCGGTGCCGTGCTGGTCGTCGTGCATCACCGGAATGTCGAGAGTCCTTTTCAGACGCTCCTCGATATAGAAGCACTCGGGCGCCTTAATGTCCTCGAGGTTGATGCCACCGAAGGTTGGGGCAATCTTCTCCACTGCCTCGCAAAATTTCTCCGGGTCTTTCTCTGCCACCTCAATATCAAACACGTCGATGCCGCCGTAAATCTTGAACAGCAGTCCTTTTCCCTCCATAACGGGTTTTCCGCTGAGGGCGCCGATGTCTCCAAGTCCGAGCACGGCTGTTCCGTTGCTTATCACAGCAACAAGATTTCCCTTGTCCGTGTATTTGTATGCGGCGTCGGGTGTTTCCTGAATTTCAAGACATGGGTAAGCCACGCCAGGCGAATAAGCAAGACTCAGGTCGGTCTGTGTGCGGTAAGGCTTGGTTGGCTTTACTTCGATTTTTCCTGGCCTTCCATTCTCGTGATATTCGAGGGCGGCCTCTTTTGAAATTTTGACCATACGTTTTATATTGTTTTTAATGTATTGTTAATTGCCTTTTTTCTGTGAAAAACTAATATGTTTGCTTAGTTTTTTATAAATTTGAGCGCAAAGTTACTAAAAATGTCGTAAAAACGTGCACTTTTTTTTAATTATTTAGTACCTTTGTAGGCAAAAAGTCAACAAAATGAACAGAATTAGATACAATACCTCGTATAGAACGTCGTTAAAGGACAAAATTCTCGACTCTGCCATAGCTCTTTTCCACGAGCGCGGAGTGAAGGCCGTGAAGATGGACGACATAGCAAATTGCCTCTCCATTTCCAAACGAACACTATACGAAATATACGACAACAAGGAAGACTTGCTCTTCGAGTGTGTGAAGACTTCTTTCGAGCACAGCGAGAAGGAACTGCACGAGTCGGTGGAGAACGCCGACAACGTCATGGACATTCTCCTTCGCATCTACCGCTTGAAGATGAACCTCCTGCGCAAGACTCATCCATCGTTCTATTGCGAGTTGGAGAAATACCCCAAAATCCTCGAATATTTTGAGAAGCAAGACGGTAAGAGGCGCGCACAGCAGATGGACTTCATAAAGCGTGGCATAAGGGAAGGCTATTTCCGCAACGACGTGAACTACGACCTTATTCTCGATCTCTTCGATGTATCCAACCGCTACATCATAAGCAACTACAACTCGCTGAACTATTCCATGGAGCAGTTGTCCTACAACCTCGTATTCGTGTTCCTGCGTGGCTTCTGCACCTTGAGAGGTGTGGAGATTCTCGACAAGTTTCTCGACGAGGATATCTATAAACCAGGATTTTCCCCGAAGGAAGAGAAATGACGAATGCCTCAAACCCTTTTTTTATAATTCTCAATTCTTAATTCCCAATTTCGCAAACGTTATACCAAATTCTAACTCGCAACTTAAATTAACTTATATGAAAAAAACACTATTGCTTATGGCTGCCTTGATTACAATGACTGTGCAGTCGTTTGCCGCAAAACTCGACCTTAAGAGTATTACACGCGGCGAGTTTCGTGCCGAGTCGATGGCAAGTCTCAAGCCCCTCGATGACGGCGAGTCTTACTCACAAGTGAGCAGCGACGGTACGAAAATCCTTAAATACTCTTTCAAGACGGGAAAACAGACAGGCGTGATTTTTGACCTCAACAACGTGCGTGGACCGAAAATCCGTATCGACCGCATCGACGGCTACATCTTTTCTCCCGATGGCAAGCGAATACTCATACAGACCGACACTCGCTATATCTACCGCCGGTCGTTCACTGCAACCTATTATATTTATGAGGTTCAGAACAATAAGATGGGACCTCTCTCCGTTGGCGGCGAACAACAGACTCCGCTATTCTCGCCCGACGGCAACATGATTGCCTTTGTGCGCCAGAACAATATCTTCCTCGTTAAACTGCTCTACGACAACGCCGAGAGCCAGGTTACTACCGACGGCGAACGCAACAGCATCATCAATGGCATTCCCGACTGGGTCTATGAGGAAGAATTCTCCACAAACCGCAGCATGGTGTTCACTGCCGACAGTCGTCAGCTCGTATGGATAAAATACGACGAGTCAAAGGTCAAGGAGTTCTCCTTCCAGTGGTTCCGCGGATCAAACCCCACTATGGACGAATATCTCACCTATCCTGGCAGCTATGTATATAAGTATCCGAAAGCCGGTGAGGACAACTCCAAGGTGGGTGTATATAGTTTCGATATCAAATCGCGCAAGACCCGACAGATTGACGTTCCCCTCGATGCCGACGGCTATATCCCACGCATCGTGATGACGAGTGACCCGACAAAGGTTGCTGTGTTCACCATGAACCGCCATCAGGACGACATGCGCATCTATATGGCAAATCCGCTCACCACGCTCTCCAAACTCGTGGTGCAGGACAAGGTGGACAAATATGTGAAGCAGGAGTCGATGTGCGCTGTCACATTCACCGACCAGCACATTCTTGTGCCAAGCGAGCGCGACGGCTACAACCACATATTTATATATACACTCAACGGACAGCTAAAGCGTCAGGTGGTGAAGGGACATTTTGAGGTGACCGACATCTACGGAATGGACGACAAGACAGGCGACGTCTTTTACGCTGCCAACGAGCTTGGTCCGCAGGACAAGCAGGTATATGTATCACATGCCAACGGCAAGACCGAACGCCTCACCTCAAAGGAAGGACAGAACAATGCCACCTTCAGCCGTGGCTTCCGCTATTTCATCAACATCTGGAGCGACCTCAACAATCCTCCAGTCTATACGCTGAACGACTCTCGTGGACGCATTCTCCACACCATGATAGACAACAAGGCGCTGAAAGAGAAATACCAGTCCTATGGTCTCGGAACCAAGGAGCTTTTTTCCTTCACCACCTCCGAGGGTGTGAAACTCAACGGATGGATGGTGAAACCTGCCGATTTCTCTCCCTCAAAGCGTTATCCGGTCATAATGTTCCAATACGGAGGTCCAGGCAGTCAGCAGGTTCTCAACTACTGGAACATCGGTGCTGCCGGACAGGGAGCCATCCTTGAGCAGTACATGGCGCAGCAGGGCTACATAGTGGCATGCGTTGACAATCGCGGCACAGGAGGTCGTGGAGCCGAATTTGAGAAATGCACCTATCTTCGCCTTGGAGAGAAAGAGGCTTTCGACCAGGTTGAGGCGGCATTGTGGCTCGGCCAGCAGCCCTACGTCGATAAGGACCGCATCGGAATGTGGGGATGGAGCTATGGAGGCTGGAATACTCTTATGAGCATGAGCGAAGGTCGTCCGGTGTTCTGCGCTGGAGTGGCTGTTGCTCCTCCAACTTGCTGGCGCTACTACGACTCTGTCTATACCGAGCGTTACATGCGCACTCCGAAGGAGAACAAGTCGGGATATGACGAGGTAAACCCAATTGCCCGTGCCGCAAAGCTCCATGGAGCGTTGCTCATCTGCCACGGACTTGCCGACGATAACGTTCATTTCCAGAACACCGC
The DNA here is from genome assembly GCA_945637645.1 of uncultured Prevotella sp. Classification (GTDB taxonomy): domain Bacteria; phylum Bacteroidota; class Bacteroidia; order Bacteroidales; family Bacteroidaceae; genus Prevotella. The sequence goes on along the minus strand of CALZDK010000011.1, from coordinate 6,467 downwards.
CGAATACACCGAGGCACTCATACAGGCTGACAAGGACTTCAAGGAAAACATCTACGTCAACCGTAACCACGGCATAAGTGGCGGCAACACCCGCAACCATCTCTATCGCCAAATTATTCAGTGGTTTGATGAAAAACTTAAATAACAATCAATAAAGACAAACAACAATGAAGAAAACTATCATGCTTATTGTCTGCGTAATGCTGGCGTTGCCGGCATCGTTAGCCGCAAAGACAAAGAAAAAGGTTAAGGCTTCCCCACTGCCTACAATCGAGGTGGTGAAGAAAGTCAACGACAAATGGCAATCTACTAATTCCCCAGAGGTTCGCTCCTTCTGGGACGACGCTGCCTATTTCACGGGCAACATGGAGGCTTACAAGCTGACAGGATGCGCACGCTATCTTGAGTTCAGCGACAAGTGGGCACGCCACAACAAGTGGAGCGGCGCCACCGAAAAAGACCACTCAAAGTGGCTCTACAAACAGTATGGAGAGTCGATGCAGCATGTGCTGTTCGGCGATTGGCAAATCTGTTTCCAGACCTATCTCGACATGTATGAGATGAACCCCGACCCATACAAAATCAGCCGTGCGAAGGAGGTCATGGACCACATCGTGTTGTCGAAGGAAAACGACTACTGGTGGTGGGCTGACGCTCTTTATATGGTAATGCCGGTGTTCACCAAACTCTACAAGACCACCGGCGACACACGCTATCTCGACAAGCTCTACGACAACTATCGCTTTGCTGACGACCTTATGTTCGACGCGGAGTCGAAACTCTATTTCCGTGACGGAAAGTATATCTATCCCAAGCACAAGACCGACCTCGGGAAGAAAGACTTCTGGGCTCGCGGCAACGGTTGGGTGCTCGCCGGACTTGCAAAGGTTCTTGCCGACATGCCTCAGTGCTACAAGCATCGCGACTTCTTCCTCCAGCGTTATCTGCAACTCGCCGAGGGAGTGGCAGCGTCGCAGCAGAAACAGGGTTACTGGACACGATCCATGCTCGACCCGGAGCAGGCAATAGGTCCTGAGACAAGCGGAACAGCTTTCTTCACCTACGGACTCTATTGGGGCATCAACCACGGCATTCTCGACCGCACAGTCTATCAGCCCGTTGCCGACCTTGCGTGGAAATATCTCTCCGAGACTGCCCTTCAGCCCGACTTCACCATTGGCTACGTTCAGCCTATTGGCGAGCGTGCCATCAAGGGACAGCTTGTCAGTCCTAAGAGTGTAACCAATTTCGGCACCGGCGCTTTCCTTCTCGCAGCTTGCGAGCGAGTGCGTTTTGAGGACTCTTCCGTTACTCCTGCCGACAACAAGGCTTTCAAACTCACTGTCTCAAACAGTAGCGAGGGGCAGCGTCAGCAGGTTGTAGAGGTAGAAGCCTCTGAAATCTACAGTCGTCTTGGCATTAGTGGTGGCAGACAGTTCGTTGTCACCAACGCCGTGGGACAGCAGGTTCCCTACCAGCTTACCTACGACGGCAAGGTGCTCATCGAGGCTGCCGTGCGTCCTAATGGCAACACAGTGTTCACCATAGCCAAGGGCGAGCCAAAGCAGTTTGTTAACACATGCTACGGAAGAATGTATCCAGAGCGTGTTGACGACATAGCATGGGAAAACGACCGTGGTGCCTACCGCTGCTATGGTCCTGCACTGCAGCGCAGTGGCGAACGTGCCTTCGGCAACGACGTGTGGCTGAAGAACACTCCTTCGCTCGTGGTGGAGCAACGCTATTTCGTTGAGGACATTAACAAGCCTATCATTGCCGAACTGAAGAAAAAAGACGCGGCGGCAGCCAAGGCTCTTGAAATGCGCACAAGCTATCATTTCGACCATGGCAATGGTCTCGACTGCTACAAGGTTGGTCCAACACTCGGCTGCGGCACACCGGCAATCATCGAGGGCGACAATCTCCTCTTCCCATATTGCTACAAGGAGTATGAGATTCTCGACAATGGCCCTTTGCGTTTCACCGTGAGCCTTACATACAACGAGACAGAGCTGAAGAATGGCGACAAGGCAGTGGAGCACCGTCTGCTCAGCATCGACAAGGGCAGCAACTACAACCGCATGACAGTAAGCTACAGCGGACTCACACAGCCTGTTGACGTTGCAAGTGGCGTGGTGATTCACAGCGAGGACACCGAGACACTCGTTGTTGACAAGAACTGTGTGCTCTATGCCGACCCGACCGACAATCCCAAGGGACAGAACTTCCAGATCTATGTTGGCGCATTTTTCCCTGAGGGTAATGTAGAGACAAGAAAAGTCCTCTATCCAGAGTCTGTGAGTGGTGCTGCAGGTCATGCCCTTGGCATCCGAAAGTCGCTCTCCGCCGACGAGAAGTTCACCTACTATTTCGGATCGTCATGGAGCAAATACGACTGCCGCAACATGGCAGAATGGATTCTCCGCACCGCCAACCAAGCCCAAGCTCTGAAGTCTCCTCTGACCGTAACGTTTGGAGATTGAGAATTGGAGATTGAAAATTGAATAATGAATATTGAAGGTTGAAAGTTAAATTGCTGCTTAATATTTCCCTTCGCAGCAATTTAACTTTCAACCTTCAATTTTCACCTTATTTCGGCGTAGCAACCAATCTCTCAAACCTTAATAATCTCTCAAACCCTCTCAAAGTTTATGTTCTGCTTTGAGTATGGAATGACCGTTCAGTAATCGTCAAAAAATAACTCGAGTTGTAGGGTTGAGAGACACTATACATTCTGCAACTGATTGAAACAGTGGTGTTTAACCCTAAATGATGTAGGGTGTAGAGTGTCAGCGAAGCAGGGCTCTACAGTACGACGAGGAATCTCGCTCCTTCCGAATATGACGTGTCGAGTGAGACGGTGGCGTTTATCTTTGTGGCTATGGCACGCGAGAGGGTAAGTCCAAGACCCACTCCTGGCACAAACTCGTCTATCTTGTAGAAACGCTCGAAAATCTTCTCGGCATTGTCGGCGGGAATGCCCCGCCCGGTGTCGGTAACGCTGAGAATGGCCTTGCCTCCACTATTGGTATATTCCACTTTGATACTGCCCGATGTGGTGTTTTTTATGGCATTATCGACAAGGCAGCCCATTATGCGCACAACAGCCTCAAGGTTTGTTGTTACTGTCTCCGTTTCATTGGTAGTGCAGTATTCGAGCGTCACTCCTGCCGAGGCTTCTGGATGTTTCTCACGCACAGCCACAAGTATATCGTTCACAGGCACTTCTGTCACGTCAAGTTTATCCTCGCTGCTCTCGTATTCGGAAATCTCTATCAGGTCGTTGAGCATTTTTAGTGATGGTAAAAAAGTCGATCAGTACGGTTGAATCCTGTTGACATTGGTTTGAAAACAAGATGTTTATCCCGGAAAGAAGTAGAGTGTAGGGTGTCAGCAAAGCTGGACTCTCCAGTACGTTGTAGGAATAAAAAAGGTAATTTCTTTGGAGAAATGAAATAAAATGTTTATCTTTGCGGCAAATATGTAAAATCGCATTACGATGAAATATAAATAAGATAATATAATGACCACGAGGAAGATAATGCCAACAACGTTGGTGATGGAAGAGGTGAGGCGCATCGTAGGCGAAGGGAAAAACGTGCTGCTGCCGGTAGCGGGAAGGAGCATGCTACCCTTCATTGTGGGCGACTGCGACAGGGCGGAGTTGCACCCAATAAAGAAACCCATTGCCAAGGGCGATGCAGTGCTTGCTTGGGCCGACGGTAACCACTATGTGTTGCACAGGGTGGTGGCAATGGACGGCGAACGGCTGACGCTGGAGGGCGACGGAAACCTCGGACTGAAGGAACACTGCCTGCTCACCGACGTGATAGCAAGGGCTGAGTGGGTGGTTGACGGACGCAACGGAAAGAGAACACGGCTCACAGGAAATTGGGCTATGGCGAAATGGTGGTTGTGGAGAGGAATAAAGATAATAAAAAAGATACTATATGCAACTAAGAAAAGGTTTTGAGCTACGCCAGGTTTGTGGCGAGAACGTGTTAATGGCTGAAGGTTTAGAGGCAATAGACTTCAGCAAGTTGGTGAATCTCAACGAGACGGCTACGTTTCTTTGGAAAGAGGCTGGGGCGCAGGGTGAGTTCAGCATAGAGTCGCTTGCCAGTGCGTTGTGCAATGAGTACGACGTGGACGAGGCTTCCGCCACTGCCGACGTGAAAGCCATGCTGGAAAGCTGGAAAGAAATAGGACTTTTGAGTTAATAATAAAGAATTAAGAGTAGAAAGTGAAGGGTTGAGAGTTTAATGAGATATGTAAGATGGTTTTGGCAGCAAATGGGCTATATCCGCTTCAACGTGTTGGCTCGGATAGTGGCTGGCGTGGCACAGGTGGGCTTCGGACTGCTGCTTGTGTGGCTTTGCCGCAGGTTTATCGACTATGCGGTGTGGCAAGGCGACGTGGTGGGCGAGGCACTGATATTGGTGTTTGTGCTTGCCGCCTCGATAGTGTTGCGCCAAACCGTCTATTATCTCTACAACTCAGCCGACGTGAGACAGCAGAACGGCATTCGCATGAGACTCTTCACACTGTTGCTCCACCGTAGGCTTTATGCCACGGCAGAGAGCATGCACTCTGGAGACATTAGCCAGAGGTTGGAGCGTGACATAGCGGCGGTGTCGGCGGTTACTGCCGACGTGGTGCCTCGCATGGCAGTGACACTGGTACAGCTTGCTGGAGCCTTCCTGCTGATGTATTCGATGGACGCTACGCTGGCTTGGAGCCTTTTGGTGCTTACACCGGTGGTGATAGTGGGTGCGAAATGGCTCTCACACCGACTGCGCCAGATGACCCTCGACATTAGGCGCGACGAGAGCCACATACAGATGCTCGTTCAGGAGTCGGTGGAACATGAGACTATAGTGAGGGCTATGGAGAGCCAAGCCCTGCTGGAGCGACGTATGGCGGAAATGCACTCGCAGTTGGGCAGCAACGTGATGCGCCGCGCGCGCTTCACTTTGATGGTGCGCCTGCTGATGGCATCGACGTTTGGCATGGGTTATCTCGGTGCCTTCATCTACGGAGGAATGCAACTGAAGGAGGGTGTGATAACCTTCGGTGTGATGACAGCTTTCCTGCAGCTGGTAAGCCAGATACAAAGTCCGATAATGGCACTGATGAACATGTTGCCACAGATAGTGCATGCCACGGCAAGCGTGGATAGGATAGGAGAGATAGAGGCAATGGAGCAGGAGAAGGAGAGTGGGGCTGAACTTATATCGACAGGAAAGAAACTCGGTGTGAGACTTCAGAACGTGGTCTATTCCTATCCAGGCAACAACAAACCTACATTGGAGAACTTGACCCACGACTTCGTTCCTGGAACCACTACTGCTATAACGGGAGAGACAGGACGTGGAAAGACAACGCTGCTGCGCATGGTGATGGGGATGATAGAGCCAGAAAGCGGAACCGTAGAACTGTATGACGAAAGTGGAAACACGATATGTGGAGAGGACATGCGCCGCCAAATAACCTACGTTCCACAAGGCAACACACTGCTGAGCGGCACCATACGCGACAACCTGATCGTTGCCAACGGGGAAGCCACGGAGGCAGAACTCCTGAATGCCTTACATACGGCAGTGGCAGACTTTGTACTGACACTTCCAAAAGGCTTGGACACCGAGATAGGCGAGCACGCCACAAGACTGAGCGAGGGACAAGCGCAGCGCATTGCCATCGCCCGCGGACTTCTGAGAAAGGCTCCGGTGATGTTGCTCGACGAGGTATCGGCATCTCTCGACCCCGCCACGGAGCGTGCACTTCTCGACAGGCTGTTCGCCGAATGTTCCGACCGCACCATAATCTGTGTTACCCACAAGGCGGAGACAGCGTCGAGATGTGGGGAAATATTCCAGCTAAATCTTGTCTGAGAAGAGCTTGAAAGGCTTGGTATTTGTTCCAAAAGACACAAAAATGATTCTTTGTCGATTTTTTACGAAAAAAAAATCAAAAGATTCTTTGTTATTAAAATAAAAGTTGTATCTTTGCACAGTCTTAAAGAGACATGACTTACATTGACCAATTATTATTTATAAAAATACAAAAAGCTATCATGCAAAGTACTAACATTCCACAAGTGAAGCTCGGTATTATAGCAGTGAGCCGAGACTGTTTTCCAATTGCACTGTCAACCCAGCGCCGCGAAAACATAGTAAAAGCCTACAAAGGCGAACTCTTCAACTGCCAGACAACAGTAGAAAACGAAAAAGACATGCTCAAGGCTGTCGCTGAAGTGAAAGAGGCAGGATGCAACGCTCTCGTTGTGTTCCTCGGCAACTTTGGTCCTGAGACTCCTGAGACCCTTATCGCAAAGAACTTCGACGGTCCTTGTATGTTCGTGGCTGCGGCAGAGGGCGACGGCGACATGATCAACGGTCGTGGCGACGCTTACTGCGGTATGCTCAACTGCTCTTACAACCTCGGCATGCGCCACCTCAAGGGCTATA
>CALZDK010000010.1 GCA_945637645.1 uncultured Prevotella sp. | reverse complement strand
AGAAATACTTCTCTGTAGCTTCTGGTGGTGGTACAGGTCGTACACTTCACCCAGACAACATGGCTGCAGGTCCTGCTTCTTACGGTATGACCGATACTCTCGGCCGCATGCACTCTGATGCCCAGTTCGCTGGTTCTTCTTCTGTGCCTGCTCACGTTGAGATGATGGGCTTCCTCGGCATGGGTAACAACCCAATGGTAGGTGCTACCGTTGCTGTTGCCGTTACCGTTGACATGGCTATCAACAAGAAGTAATTTCAGTTGACGAGTTACAAAATACACTGACAGGCCTCCCCGTTTAGTCTTTTGGCTTCACGAGGAGGCTTGTCTCCTTTCATTCAGCCCCAAAAAGATGATACAGCAAACATCGTTCAGGCTCCAGGCAAAACACCGTGGATGCCACCTCGTTACAAGGGAGATAATGGAACACCTTCCCAATCCATTGCCAAAGACAGGACTTCTAAACCTTTTTGTGCAACACACCTCGTGCGCCCTGTCCATTAACGAGAATGCCGACCCCGACGTGAGAAGCGACATGGAGAAGATTATGAACCATGTGGTGAAGGAAAACGAGCCATACTACGACCATACTCTCGAAGGTCTCGACGACATGCCTGCCCACGCCAAATGCTCCCTCTTCGGCGTAAGCCTCACCATTCCCATAACCAACGGCAAACTGAACCTCGGCACATGGCAGGGCATCTATCTGTGCGAGTTTCGCGACTATGGAGGCGCAAGGTCTATTGTTGCCACAATATACGAATAAGCGTTATGACAAGAAAACTATACAAACAGTTTCTCACGGCTTTCCTTTCACTCGCCACGTTCATCGGCAGCGCAGCCAACGACACCATCTTCAGCAACAAGGTGAACACTCTGCAGGTCACGGTGGACGACGATTTCCTCTCGCCCGCTGTCATCGCCATGGGAAGTGGGCAAACAGTTAGTATTGAGTTCGACGAGATGTCGCACGACTCACGTCGACTCACCTACCACATTGATCACTGCAACCCCGACTGGACCACCACAGGCGAACTTACGGAAAGTGACTATCTTGAGGGATTCAACGACAACGTCATCGACGACTACGAAAACTCCATCAACACCACTGTGCCATACACCCACTATCGCTTTGCCATACCCAATGACAGATGCAGAATGAAACTCAGCGGCAACTACCGAATTACTGTTTTCGACGACGACAGCGGCGAACGGCTCTTGGAGGCACGTTTCAGAATTGTTGACCAAAAGACAGACCTCTCATTGAACATGACAACAAACACTGACATCGACGTGAACAAAAGCCATCAGCAACTGTCGATGACCCTCGGCTACAGAAAACTCAACATCACAAATCCCGACGAGGAGATTCTCACCATAGTGACACAAAACGAGAGAGAGGACAACATGCGTTTCAACGTAAGGCCAACCATGCGCAATGCCTTCGGCATGGAATGGTCGCACAACAGGGAACTGATTTTCAACGGAGGAAACGAATATCGGAAGTTTGAGACTCTCTCCCTCTCCCACCCCACAATGGGCATAGAGGAAATTAGTTGGGACGGCACGCATTACAATGCCTTCCCCTTCAAGGCGGAACCTCGACCCAACTATGTCTATGACGAGGATGCCAACGGTGCCTTCTTCATTCGCAACAGCGACAACACAGAAAACGACATCACCTGCGACTACCTCTATGTCAACTATTCGCTTAAGACCGCGGTAAGGGAACAAGGCAACATTGTTATCGACGGAAAATGGACAAATCACGCAGACCGTAACATGTATGTTGCACACTACAGCGAGGAGGACGACTCCTACCATATCCGACTGCTCCAAAAACAAGGCTACTATTCTTACCAGTTTCTGCAGCTCCCCTCTGTCGGCGGCAAACCCTCAATTCTCTCCAGCGAGGGCAATTTCCACGAGACGGAAAACCGCTATCAGGTATATGTCTATTTCAAGCCCCAAGGACAGCGCTATTGGCAGCTTGTGGGCTATAGGCAGCTTCTGTTCCGGTAAATGCGGGTTCCCAAAATTTCCGCATTACCTTCTGTCAGATCCTCGCACCCATTTCCCTGTATTCCTTCGGAGTAAGCCTATACCGCTTCAGGAAACAGTTGGAGAAAAAGCTTGTTGAGGCGAACCTGCATTTCTCCGCTATCTCCTCCACCTTTTCGTCCGTTTCCCTTAGCATTTTGGCTGCCTGCTGCAGTCTCAATGCCCTGTTGAACAGACGCGGACTCTTATTCACATTGTTGGACACAAGGTCGTAGAACTCCAGTATGTCTATGCCGTTGCGGGCGCTAACTTCCTTAAACACACTGTGCGACACGTTGTCGCTCTCCAGGTATGGCTTTAGACTGATAAGCACATCTATAAACTTTTCGCTGAGGTCGGTGATAGAGCTTTCGCCAGTGCCATATACCTCTGCGTGAGATGGTGCCTGCAACTCATCCCTTGTTACTTCACTGCGCTTTAGGAAAGTGTTGAGCAGTCTTGTAAGCTCAAACTCTCCAAGATTGCATTTTATGCGCAGGCGGTTGTTTCTGTTGTAGAACACCACATTTATCAATACCAGCACCGCCGATACCACAAAGATGCCGACATACAGTCCTGTTGTCTGCCACCAAGGCTGTTCCACTGAGATGGTTATCTTCAGTGGCGGTGTAGTCCACTTATCGGGGAACATGGAAGCCTGTACCTCAACGGTATAGTTGCCTGGCTCCAAACCCATCAGCGGCAGGTGGAGCAGTCCGTTAGAGTCAACAAGTCCCTTAGAATTGAAATACGACATCACCTTCCATTCGTCGTCGAGTCCCACTACTCTCACCCTGTAGTAGCTCTGTAAAGGGCGGAAGAAGTTCAGAGCCGAGAAAGTCAACGTCACGGTATTCTCCCGATAGTCAAGTTCAAGATGCCTTGTGCGCGACACCGCCTCGTTTATCACCACCCTGTCGTCGATCTCCGTTCCCGCAGTCACCAAGGTTCCGTTTACCATTAGCCTCACAAATTTTGGGTTGAGCAGAATGAAGTTATCGTCGCTGGTAATAAATGTCTTCGGGCGGAACTCCACCACATGGTCTATGCACTGCATCACGATGTTTCCGTTTTCCAATGCCATCGCCCTTCCGTTTGAGAAGCTCTCTATCGGCACATTGTCGTTGGCGTCAAAACTTATTGCATAGCGCACCTCGTTGTCTCTTATTATCAGCACAGAAATGCCACAGCTTGTGCCTATCCAGATGTTTCCGTCGTGGTCCTCCGTTATACAGTGTGCCACATGGCTCAGAAGGCCTATGCTCTGGTCTATTTGGTTCACTTTCGTGTCATCCGGGCGCATGTAAGCCAATCCGTTTCGTCCACCTTTCCATCTCCATCCCCTGCTGTCAGTAAAGCGGCAATACACGCCACTCTCGTATGGAAAGTCATTATCAGCCACCACCTTGTCCAGCATCGAGGAATATTCCAGAGCCTTGGGATTGTCCCACCCATATACGGTAAATGGTGTCACACGAGGTTTGGAATAGAGGATTCCCCTATTCTCCGTGCCGAGCCACAGTCCACCCTGTCGGTCAAACTCCAGCGCGTTCACGTCCGTTATCATCACCCTTCCGTTCTCAAGTCTCACCTCGTCGAAGTGTTCCTTCTCTCCCGTTTCCGGGTTGTAGGTCCAGTAGCCGTAGGCACTTGCAATATAGAGAATGTTGTCCTTCATCACCATATTGTTGAGGCTATAGTCCTGTTTCATTATCACCTTCCACTTTTTCGTAGCGAACTCGAAGAACAACATTATCGACTTTCCGCTTCCGTTTCTTATCTGGAACATGCCGCTCTGGGTGCGCATCAATACTGTTGACTTGGCGTAAGTTTCCTGTTCATCCTTGCCGTAAGCCACGGATGTATAGAGGTATTTCGACGTTGGGAAATCGAAGCACTCCACCGATCCGTCGCTGTAGAAGAGCATGAGCAGGTCGCCGTTCACATCTATGTCCTGCAAGTCCTTCTTGTCGTTAACTCTCACCCGGTATTTGTTTTTCTCTGCCGACAAGAATCCTTTTGAGGATAGCCATAGTCTTCCGCTTGAGTCAACGAAGAGGTCTTCCACGGGCGATTTCACACCTTCTGCCTCAAACAGCGGCGCGAGATCGGCAATATATCTCTCCTTCAGCATATCCACACACTTCACCTTCTTTTTGTCCTTTAGCCAAACATGGTGTTGGTTATCGAAATAGAGGTGATAGTTTCCTGTGTATTTTGGCAATGGGTAGCTTTCCTCGTTATAGTCAGCCATTTGTACGAAATATCCGCCGTCGTAGATATTTATCCGTCCGAGGCTCGACACAACCATGCGTCCCGAGAAGGTGCAGTCAATGGTCTGTGTGCTGTTGTCGGCAAGTCCGTCAGCAGCACTGATAATCCTGAAGTTGCGGTTGTCTGTCTTTCCCGCAGCCACAGTTGGAATCAGCAATGCTATAGTCCAAAACAATATATGTATAGATTTTCTTGTCATTAGTCGTTTTCTTAAGGTTTATATTTTGCTTGCAAAGATACACAAATAAATGATACCAACAAAATTTTTTTTAAAAAAAAGAGAAGAAACCCGAAGGAATCTTCTCTTTTCGTCGAGGTGACAGGACTCGAACCTGCGACAGCCTGGTCCCAAACCAGGAACGCTACCAACTGCGCTACACCTCGGTTGCTTGACTCAAGAATGTTGTTCTTTCTGTTTTGCGGGTGCAAAGGTACAAACAATTTTTGAGCCATGCAAATTTTTGGCGATTAATTAACAATATTTTGCTCTTTGAACACCTTTTTCAATATTTGGACACCTCTTTCCACCTGTTCCTCGGTGTGAGTAGCCATCAAGGCGAAGCGCACCAACGTGTCTTGCGGAGCGCAAGCTGGCGGAATAACAGGGTTGATAAACACGCCTGCGTCGAAAGCTCTTGCCGTCACGATGAATGTCTTCTCCACATCTCTTACATAAAGAGGAATGATAGGACTTTCCGTCTCGCCAATTTCGAAGCCCTCCTCCTTGAATCTTCTCAGCGCATACTTAGTCACCCTCCACAGAGCCTCTATTCTCTCTGGTTCAGATCTTACGATGTGAAGAGCCTCCAAGGCTGCTGCCGTAGCTGCGGGAGTGTCCGACGCGCTGAAGATATATGTGCGGCAAGTGTGGCGCAGATAGTTTATAGTGTCGGCGTCGCCGGCAATGAAACCGCCGATGCTCGCAAGCGACTTGGAGAAAGTACCCATTATCAGGTCCACCTCGTCGGTAAGACCGAAATGGTCGCACACGCCCCTGCCCTCTTTTCCGAACACGCCGAGACCATGAGCCTCGTCCACCATTATCGAGCAGTTGTATTTCTTCTTCAGCTTCACAATCTCAGGCAGGTTTGCAAGGTCACCCTCCATGGAGAACACGCCATCCACCACAATCAGCTTTATAGCCTCGTAGGGCAGTTTCTGCAGTATCTTCTCCAGGTCGTCCATGTCGTTGTGCTTGTATTTCAGCTGATGGGCAAACGACAGTCTTCTTCCGTCCACGATGCTGGCGTGGTCGCGGTCGTCGCAGATAACATAGTCGTTGCGACCCACCACCATTGCTATAACACCCGCATTCACCGAGAAACCTGTAGAGAAGCACAGGGCGTCGTCCTTGTGTTCAAACTCTGCCAGTTCCTTCTCCAGTTTCACGTGCAGGTCCAGTGTACCGTTGAGGAAACGGCTTCCGGCACATCCTGATCCGTATTGGTCGAGAGCCTTCTTAGCTGCATCTATCACACGCTGGTCGCCAGTAAGTCCCGTATAGGCGTTTGAGCCAAACATCAGCACCTTGTGCCCACCCATTTCAACTTCAGTTCCTTGCTTTCCGGTTATCTCACGGAAATAGGGATACACACCCGCTGCCATAAACTTCTGTGGCTCGCGATAACTCTTGTATCTTTCTTGTAATTGTCCCATTTTTAAACGGTCTCTATTCTTTTTCGTATTTATTCAGGCGGCAAAGTTACTAATTTTTTGCCAATTAGTGTGCTTTTTTTTAAAAAAATGCACCTTTTAGGCATTTTTAGACCATTTATTACGATGAATTTGCGCAAAATTCAGTATTTTTGCACTACGATGGAGAAAAAGAAAAGTATTGTATTCATACTCAACCCGCATTCCGGCACACAAAACAAGCAGGACATGCCCAACCTCATCGACAGCACCCTCGACCACTCGAAGTACCGCCACCAGGTGGTCTTCACCAAATATCCGGGACACGCTGCCGACATTGCCAAGGAATGTGTAAACAACAACACCGACATCGTTGTGGCGGTGGGAGGCGACGGAACCATCAACGAGGTGGCACGGTCGCTGGTTCACTCCAACACCGCCCTCGGCATTATTCCCTCCGGATCAGGCAACGGACTCGCACGCCATCTCTGCATACCTCTCGACCCGCAAAAAGCCATCGAGATAATAAACACATGCAAGATAGAGCAGCTCGACTACGGGGTAATCAACAATCTCCCCTTCTTCTGCACCTGCGGCATGGGATTCGACGCCTTCATCTCGCTGAAGTTTGCCGAGGCGGGAAAACGTGGACCCATAACCTACATCGAAAACGTGCTGCGCGAAGGGCTCAAATACAAGCCCGAGACCTATGAAGTGGTTGACGAGACAGGCACCATGAAATACAAGGCATACCTCATCGCCTGCGCCAATGCGTCGCAATACGGCAACGACGCCTACATTGCGCCAAAGGCTACCATGACCGACGGGCTCATGGACGTAATAATCATGGAGCCGTTCACCGCCTTCGACGCGCCCCAGATAGGCATCGATCTCATGAACCGCACCCTCGACAAGAACTCGAAGATTAAGACTTTCAAGGCAAAGCGCATACACATCCACCGCAGCTCACCAGGAGCAATACACTACGACGGCGACCCAATAATGAGCGGCACCGACATCGATGTCCACATTGAGGCAAAGGGCATACGCATCATCACCAACCCCAACGAGACCGAGGACGCCCGTCAGCCCAACCAGATGCTCAACGCTTTCTCCATGTTTTTTAATAATATAAATAATGTACGCGAGGACCTTGAGAAGCAAGGACGCAGAATCCAAGCCATAAACAAGGTGCTGCTGAAAAAACTCACAAGAAACTGATGGACAATAAGCAAGAACTATTCCCCGTCGTTGACGAAGACGGCAACATCCTTGGTTCCGTATCACGCGGCGAGGCTCACAGCGGATCCAAGATACTCCACCCCGTGGTCCACCTCCACCTTTTCAACAGCCGTGGCGAGCTCTACCTGCAGCAGCGTCCCGACTGGAAAGACATACAGCCAAGCCGTTGGGACACAGCCACCGGTGGACACATCGACCTCGGCGAAAACGTTGATGCCGCCCTTCGTCGCGAAGTGCGCGAGGAACTCGGCATTGTTGATTTCACGCCCGAATCCCTCGGACATTATGTCTTCGAGAGCCAGCGTGAGCGCGAGCTTGTCTTCGTCCACCGCGCCACCTACGACGGCCCAGTAACCCCCAACCCAGACGAACTCGCCGGCGGTCGCTTCTGGACACGCCAAGAGATAATCTCCAACATAGGCAAATGCATATTCACGCCCAATTTCGAGCAGGAATACCAGCGTTTTTTCGGCAACGTCAAGTGACAGGAGTGTCAGACAAACCCATCACCCAAAGAATCTTTTAATTCTTTAATTTCTCGAAGCGAATCTCCCCCTTCAAACTCAATAACTTCTTGAACACTGGATCGAGGCTCAGGAGCGACTTGTTGCCTACGAGGATGAGGTTTTCGCGAGCTCGCGTCATTGCAACGTTGAGTTTAGGGTCGATGACGATTCCGTTTTCCTCGAAGTCGTTGGCGGTGAGGAAATCGAGCTGATAACGGTGACGAACGGTGAAACCGTAGATTATTATGTCACGCTGACTGCCCTGGAAACGCTCCACGGTGTCGATGGTGATGTCGTGGAGAGGCGCAATGCCGTATTTGTCGATAGCATTGCGTATAGACACTATCTGATTGCGATAGGGCACTATGACTCCAAGAGTGGCAGTAGGGTCGAAAAAGGCTGCGCGGAGCTTGTAGGCTGTAACGGAAAGACGTGCTATGACATCAGCCTCGGCGAGGTTCACCTTGTCTGAAGTGGGAGACTGATTGTCGCTGACATCGACATCGATGAATGCCACCCTGTGCGACGTAAGAATTTCGGCGTAGGGCGCAAGGTCGCCGAAGGAGGAAAGGTCGGCTGAGGATTCCAAAGGGCGCAGCTGATGCTGAAGGGGCACAGGCTGCAAGAGTCCACCATAGAACGCCTGGCTCGGAAAGAGGGCAATGTCGGAGTGCATACGTCCCTGGTGCGTGAGCATATAGGTGACACGAGGGTCGGCGGCATAGCGGCGGACAAGACGTTGGAAGAAGGAATGGCGGCAGTCCTGAATGTCAAGACTGTTGAGCAGCGGGTCTCTGACCCTCGACTCCGCCCCACTCTGCAACACCACTGCCGGCAACTGCTTGTGGTCGCCGATGAGCACAAAGCGAGCTATCGACTCAACGCCATCGGAGGCTACAGCGCAAAGCGGACCAACGATATACGGCTCAAGAATCTGTGAAGCCTCATCAACTATAGCCAACGAGAAATGACGCATGGCAAGGAGTTCGGGTCGGGTGTTGACAGTAGATACCGTGGCACACACCACCCTCGCCCCATTTATGAGTTTTGCCATTTCGCTAAGCGTATTGCAGTTTTCCACTTTCTCTTCTATCATGTGGCTACGGTATTGCGGATCGCAAGCCACACTGTTGCCAATGCGGATGAAGTCGATGCCAGCCTCGACGAGTTTGCCGCACATCTCGTCAACGGCACGGTTGGTGTAGGACATCAGGAGGACTGAAGCCTCAGAGTGCGACAACTCCTCACGTAGGATGTTGAGCATGGCAAAGGAGGTCTTGCCAGTGCCGGGAGGACCAATGACGAGGAAGAGGTCGCGAGCCTGCATAGCTCTTGCCACAAGGTCGTTAAACGCACCGTAGTCGCCGTTAAGTGCTACGTGGTCGCCATGTTCCAAATCTCGCTGCGAGAGAAGCAGCTGACGGCGCTTCAAAGGAGCGGTGAGCATTGAGCAGACACCGTTGAAGAGTCCCGAGGCGGAAGCGTCGCCACCGTCGTGCTCTACAGCCCAAAGGGAATGTGGGTCGCGTTCGAAGACATGCCTGTCGGTCTGCGGGTTGCGCAGTCCGAGGCGCACTCCACGAAGCGTTATATCTGCAATGGTTGCCCTGTGGACCATTGCGCTGCAGGCGTAGGGTTGCGCCCTTTCGGGATAGGGATAGACAACGACTGTGTCGCCAACCCTGAAATTGGAAATGCCAGCACCACACTCCATGGCGTCGGCATCGGGAAACAGAAGGGTGATGAACTCCACGGCACCGATGTCGTCTATCTGGAAGCTCTGCGGGTCGATACTCAATCCGTAGTAGATTGTTCCTGCCTCCGCCTTCTCCCTTGCCGTTGAGAGCCATATCTGCGCGAAACCGTTGTCGTCGCGCGTTTTCGTCCCTGTGCGGGCGAGTATGGTCTCCATCTGAATAAAGGTCATGAAACGGCGGAAATATGCCTTCTCAGTCTCACTTGCCGAATGTATTGGCGAGAGCAGGCTTTTGAACTGTGGTCGTATGTATTGCTCAAAGAAGGAACGTCCTCTATTGTCAACCTTGATGCTTTCGGGAGAGATCTTTTCGTAGATAGAAAACCCGTCGGAGGCAAGCAGATATTCCATCCATGCTATCTGGTTTCTTATTTCTATAGCCTTCCGCAACAGTTCGGGAGCCGAACCGAGCTGCAGTAGGCTTCGGTCGTATTTCGAGTAGAGGAGGAAGGAATAGATGTCGGAATAGGGAATTTTGAAATTGTAGTGGAGCACAGCCATATAGAGCAAAAGCTGCACATAGTGGCGTGTCTTCTGACGTGGCTGCTCTCCGGGGCGGTTGCCAAAGCCCGGCAGTCCCTTGCCCGATTTCTGTTCCACCAACACCTTGAAGTCGAGCTGCAGCATATCCATACGCCCCTGAATGCCGAGCATCTCGCAGAGGAACGAAGGCTCAAGCATGACCTCGCGTGAGTTGAATCCCCTCACCTCACGAGGCATAACGCTGTCGATGACATGTCGAATGTGTCTCATCTGTTCCTGCGCCTGGGCATGGAAGCTATCTCCAAGCTGTGAGGCGCACGCCGCCATGGAAAGGGCGTTCTCACGGCAAAACCTTAGTATGCTGTCGTTGTATGAGAGCGAACGGTGGTGGATTGCGTCGTCGAGCATCTTTCCAGCGAAGTTACCCAAAATAATTGCAGGAGAGTTGGCAGGTGGGCTGATTTTGTTGAAGAGGAAAATCTTGGCATCGGTGGCATATTCCTCAAAGCAAGCCGCCACCGAGGTGATGTTGATGAGGAGGTCGGGATGAAGGATGATGTGTTCCGCCTCCAATGTTTCCTCTGCCACAGTGGACTTGCGCGGGGCTATGAGGTTCAACTGGCAACCTGCGCTCAAGAGAGGCAGTAGATACTGTTGGGCGCTGCTGCACCTTATCCTGAGCTCGTCTCCATCAGCCTCCGCAGCGGCAAAAATTATGTCGCCCTCGACACGTTCCACCGCAACACGCATTTTCGTCGCCATCAGCTTCCCCTTGGCGCGCTGCAGGGGCGAGAGAGGGAAACGCGAAGAGAGAGAGGCGGGAATAGGGCTGTCGCCATAGATGACACTTATGAAACAAGCCACAGCCTTGAGGTCGTGTGGCCAGTGAAGAAGAAGCTCCTCACGGTCCAAGTCAGCAACGGGCTTGTTGCCAATGCGTCGAATCCTGTCGCGCGACTGATTAAAGAGGTGCGCAACAGTCTTGTCAATCCTCAGTTGTTTGGCGAGATAGTCGGTCTTGGAGAACAGTCCTGCTGCAAAGGCGATGTCGAAATCTTCAACACGCTGGTTGACTGCAAGGCGCATGACCTTGTCGAGAGTGGTGTAGAAAGACACAAGCGATGCCGCCGATGAGACATCCAGTCCACCGACGGCATCGCCAATCATTCCGAAGAACTCTTCGGGTGTATATCCATACTTTCCGGTCACGCTTCCTTACGGTCATCGATATTGACACCCGGTGTGGGCTGGAGTTCGTTTTCGAAGTCCGTCACACCGTTGACAATCAGGATATTGTACCACTGAATGAGTTTCTTTATATCGCTGTTGTGAACTCGCTCGCGGTCGAATTCAGGCAAGACCTTGGCAAAATATTCGCGCAGCTCGTCGCCACTTGCCTTTTTAAAGTTGACAGAGGACACCTTGCCGTCCTCAAGTGCCTTCATGTTTTCGAGCACCTTGCTGAGAGGCACGTCCTCGCCATCGGTGTACATCGCTATGTCGGCGAGCGAGGTGATGCGGTCTGATGCGAATGCAGGCATTCTGCGGTGTGTTTCGTCAAGTACTTCAACTATCAAACTGTTTTTAGCTCTTGAAACTAATTTGTAGAGTCCGGGCTTACCGGAAATTGCTAAGATTGTCTGTAACATTTTTTTTATAATATTGTTGTTATTATATCGTCTAATTGACTTCCGACATCTTGTCGTCCGTCGTTAATTATCTCAAAATCTGAACGGCGCAGTATCTCTTCCTGCGACATCTGACAGGAAATCCATTCCATTGCCTTTTCCCTCGTTATATTGTCGCGGCGCATCACACGCTCTATCCTGACATCGGCAGGAGCGGTGACGGCAACTACCTTATCGACATATTTGTCGCATCCGGACTCGAAGAGTATTGCCGACTCCATCCACATCTTTCCCGATAACAGGAAATCGTCCATTACCGCGGGGTGAACAATGGCGTTTATGGCTTTCTTGTTGGCTTCGGACTTGAGGAGGAACTCTGCTACCGCAGCCTTGTTGAGTCGCCTGTCGGCAAGAAAGGTGTCATTGCCAATGAGTTCTGTCAGCCTTCGGCGCACTTCGGCAGAAGTGGCGATGATGTGCTTTGCACCCGCATCACAGTCATAGACCTCGATGCCGCGGTCTTTCAGCAGGCCGCAGACGTAGCTCTTGCCGCTACCTATGCCTCCCGTTATAGCTATGCGTTTACTCATCTTCTATCAAATAGTCAACTTCCTGGACACTGAGCGTTGCACGCGACACGCCGTGAGGAACAGCGCGGAGATAAATCCTGCACTTGTCGGAGGCGTTGTCCTCTATTTCGCTGAAGTCTGCCTCGACGAGGAAATCGTTGCGGCTGAGACTGCGGAACTGGCTCACTCCGGTTACGAAACTCACGCTAACCTTTGAGGGGAACGTGCGCAGGACTTTTCCCTCTGGCACGTTGACTCCCACCACGGGAATGTCGTCGATGCTCTCCTCGGTGAGGACATCGGTCATGAACCTCACCTTGACATGGTCAGGGACAAACTTCACGCCACGGATTTTCTGCAGGTTGCAGTCGAGGGAAAGCGTATCGCGGAAATTAGCCACGTTGAGCTGCTCGGTGAATGCCGTGTGGATGCTGTCGAGCCTTGATTCGGAGGCATAGACCACTACACTGTCGGGGTTATAATCGACATTGGAGATGAAATAAAGATGCTCAGGAACCACTCGTCCACTCCACTTCACGGGAATCTTCTTCGAGAGTCCGAAATTGAAGAACACCTCTATCCTGTCCGTCTTGGTGCCCACGATTTTCGTGGAAGCGGAGAGCTGCTGGTAGAGCAGCCTGTTGATTTCCGACATTGCTATGACGGCATGTCCCGACGTGCCTTTGACGTAAGACTTGAAGCTGAGGTTTATTGGGCGCAGTTCCTCGCCATAGGCATAGCCTACGAGTACAAGCCCCTTGTCGCGCAATGTCACCCTTACGGTGTCTGTCTCGTTGGATGTGATAACCACATTCTCAGGCACGTTTACTATCTTGACAGGCACCTTGAATTCCCTCTCGTAGGTCTCGTTTAGTGTCATGAGTAGCCAGAAGACACCCGAGAGAGCGAGAAAGAACAGGAAAATCAGGAACTCGCCGTTTATTGCCCCGACGAGCACTTTCCTTATCAAGAATGAAAGACTGCGCCTGTCGCTCATCTATTCCTCCGGTTTATTTTGCTGCGGGCTGGTTGGCGGCAGCATCCTTGAAGACATAGCCTTTGTCAACGCGGATGGTGACACCCTTTGCTATCTCGACCTCAACAATGCCGCTGGCGATATCAACTTTCTTCACGGTGCCGTAGATTCCGCCACCTGTAACCACTGACATGCCCTCGGCAAGAGAGTTCTGGAACTTCTGTATTTCCTTCTGCTTTTTCTGCTGTGGACGAATCATGAAGAACCACATGATGGCAAAAAGCGCCACCATCATTATCAGCATACTCATTCCTCCACCGTTGCCACCTGCCTGGGCGGCCAAAAATACTGTTGTCATTTTTGTTTAGTCTATTTATTATTTATATAAGATATGTGTAACTTCTGATTAGTTTTCCCCCTCTTTATCAGGAATGTTCTTCAGCAGTATGCCACGTTCTACGAGTGTGCGTGCTATTCCGTCGAGAACGCCGTTTACATAGCGTCCGCTCTGAGGTGTGCTGTAGAGTTTTGCCAACTCCACGAACTCGTTGATGGTGACATTTATTGGAATGTTGGGGAACGTTACCATCTCTGCGATGGCAATCTGCATTATCACCACGTCCATGAAAGCCAGTCGGCTGAAATCCCAATTCCACGACGCCTCGTTCATGTAGCGTTGGAACTCGTCTGCCTTGAGAATGGATGCGCGGAAGAGCTTGCGTGCGAAATCGCGGTCCTCGTCGCTGTCGTATTCTGGCAGCAGGGGCTGCTTTACTCCGTTTTTCTCCTCAAAACGCTTGATTGTCTTTATAGCGAAAGTATCTACGATGTCCTTGTCGTCGTTCCAATAGAGGCTCTCGTCCTCGAGCAATTCGTCGAGTTCGTCGTTGTCCCTGATGAATGCCTTGTAGATTTTTCTCCACACCTCGCGGTCGTTCTCGTAAGAGTCGACGGGGTTTTCGAGATAGTCCTTGAAAAACTGTGCTTCCCTGATTCGGTGATAGAGCCGTTTGATAAAGTCGGCATGAAGGTCCCACGACATTTTCTTGCTTTCGAGGAATTCGCAAAGCATACGATTGTTTTCCAACTGGAGCGCAAACCTGTTGTCGGCGAAACGTGCCGATGGCCATGCGAGTGCTTCCCTGCGTGCCTTTCTTTCCATCACCTGTTGCTGTTCCCTTGCCTCTTTAGTTATCGCGACCATGAGCGACAACATATAATTATAAAGGTCGTAGGCTTTGGAAAGGCTGAAGATAAGTTCCTTTTCCGCCGCGTCGATATTATTGTTGCCATTCTGATAGTAAGCATAGGTGAGCTGAACTATCTTTACCCTTATCAATTCTCGATTAATCATAATTTTTTTATGTCTCTATCTTTTTTCGTGGTGCAAATTTAGGCATTTTTCCCATATCATGCAAATATTAAGGGGAAATATTGCATTTTTTTTGGTTTTCCTTGCATGTTTCAATAAAAAAGCGTACCTTTGCACCGCTTTTTCAAGCACATCGAGATATTTTTTCGTGTGATGGTGAATTAAGCAACAGTTTTTAATCACTTAATTTAGAGTAACACATTATTAAAAATGAAAGAGATTAACGTAACAGGTCAGAAGCGCACCGACCTTGGCAAGAAGGCCTCTAAACTGGCGCGCAAGGAGGGTCTTATCCCATGCAACATCTACGGTGAGAAGAAGGACGAGAACGGTGCTCCTGTAGCAATGTCGTTCGTTTGCCCAATGAGCGAGCTCCGCAAGGTTGTTTACACTCCACACATCTATGTAGTGAACCTCAACATCGACGGCGAGGAGCACAAGGCAGTGATGAAGGAGCTTCAGTTCCACCCAGTGACAGACGCTCTGCTCCACGTGGACTTCTACGAGGTGAACGAGGAGAAGCCAATCACTATCGGTATTCCTGTTAAGCTCAACGGTTTGGCACAGGGTGTACGCGACGGTGGCCGCATCAACCTCTCTATCCGCAAAATCAACGTTACTGCTCCTTACAAGGCAATACCTGAGCACCTCGACATCGACGTTACAAACCTGCAGCTCGGCAAGAGCATCAAGGTTGGCGAGCTCAGCTTCGAGGGTCTCACACTCGCTACACCAGCCGAGGTTGTAGTTTGCTCTGTTAAGGCTACACGTGCTTCAAGATCTGCTGCCGCAGCTGCCGCTGAATAATGGAGAAGTTCTTGATAGTAGGATTGGGAAATGTCGGCTACGAATACGACATGACCCGCCACAACACAGGATTTATGGTATTGGACGCTTTTGCAAAGGCGTCCAATATTGTTTTCGACGACAAGCGATACGGTTTCGTAGCCGAGACAAGCATAAAGGGAAGGAAGGTCTTCCTTCTGAAGCCAAGCACCTACATGAACCTCAGCGGCAACGCCGTGCGCTATTGGATGAACAAGGAGAACATCAGCTTAGAGCACCTGCTCGTGATTGTGGACGACCTTGCCCTGCCCCTTGGCACACTGCGACTGAAAGCCGCTGGAAGCAATGCGGGACACAACGGTCTGGGACACATTCAGCAGATTCTCGGCACCGAACGCTACTGCCGCCTGCGCGTGGGCATAGGCAACGAGTTTGAGCGTGGAATGCAGATACAGTGGGTGCTCGGAAAATACAACGACGAGGAAATGAAAACCTTGGAGCCCAAACTGGAAACGGCGTGCGAAATAATAAAGAGTTTCGTCCTCTGCGGTGTTGACTTCACCATGAATGCCTATAATAAGAAAAAATGATGGAAGCAAGAATTGACAAATGGCTTTGGGCGGCTCGCATTTTCAAGACGCGGTCGATAGCTGCCGACGCCTGCAAGAACGGACGCGTCACGATAAACAACGTAAACGTGAAACCTTCACGGCCAGTGAAGGAAGGCGAGGTGGTTGCCGTAAGGAAACCACCGGTGACCTATTCGTTCAAGGTGTTGAAAGCCATTGAGATGCGCGTAGGAGCGAAGCTGCTTCCGGAAATATACGAAAATGTCACCTCTCCCGAACAGTACGAGCTGCTGGAGATGAACCGCATCAGCGGATTTGTGGACCGTGCAAGAGGCACCGGACGCCCCACGAAGAAAGAACGCCGATCGCTCGACGCATTCATAGAGCCGACATTCGGGGGATTTGAGTTTGACGACGACGACGAAACAGACGATTAGACATGGTAAACAGAATAGCGGTTTTTGTATCCGGTAATGGGTCAAACTTTGAAAACATCACCCGATACCTTGAAGGGAACGGCAAGGCTGAAGTGGCATTGCTCGTGAGCAACAAGGCTGACGCCTTCGCACTGAAACGCGCCGAGAATCTCGGTGTGGAGTCGGTGGTATGGACAAAGTCCGACTTTGCCGACGAGCAACGCACACTGCGGATGCTGAGCGAGAGAAACATCAGTTTCATTGTCCTTGCAGGTTTCCTTCTCATGGTTCCAGCCTACCTCATACGCCATTTCAACCGCCGCATGGTGAATATCCATCCCTCGCTGCTGCCAAAATACGGGGGAAAGGGAATGTATGGCAACCATGTGCATGAGGCAGTGAAAGCCGCAGGAGAAACAGAGACCGGCATAACGATACACTATGTCAGCGAGGTGTGCGACGGAGGCGACATTATCCGACAGGAGAAAACCGCACTCACGCCCAACGACACTCCCGACGACATAGCCATGAAAGTGCACGCCTTGGAAAAGGAATACTTCCCACAAACCATATTGGAAATTATAGAGGACAAGGAATGATTGTTGACATCTTACTTATAATAGCAGGTATAGCACTGGTGCTATACGGTGCCGACAGACTCACCGCTGGAGCTTCTTCACTGGCACGACGAATGAACATACCCGAAATAATAATCGGATTGACAATAGTAGCCGCAGGCACGTCGGCTCCGGAGTTTTTCGTCAGCTTCATGTCTGCCCTGAAGGGAACTCCCGACATGGCTGTGGGCAACGTTGTGGGAAGCAACATCTTCAACGTGCTGCTGATAGTGGGCATAACGGCAATGGTGACTCCCATAAAGGTGACACGTTCCACAGTGAACAAGGACATGCGTTGGGCTATTTTGGCCTCGGGGTTGTTCCTCTTCTGCTGCTTCGGACAGTTGCCGCTGTCGTTTCAAGGATGCACAATAAGCCGAACAGACGGAATAGTGCTTCTCGCCTTTTTTGCCATATTCATGTATGTGACACTGAAAACCGCGAAAACCGACACCGCCGACACTCCCCAGGAGAAGAAGGAGAGTGCGGTGAAGAACGTGTTTTTCTTCGTTGCAGGTCTTGCCATGCTCATCCTCGGCAGCAATGTGTTTGTTGATTCCGCCTCTAACGTGGCAGCCTCGCTCGGAGTGAGCCAGGGCATAATAGGCCTTACAATAGTTGCGGGAGGCACTTCCCTACCCGAGCTTGCCACCAGTGTGGTGGCAGCCAAGAAGGGCAACTCCGCCATTGCCATAGGCAACGTGATAGGCAGCAACGTGTTCAACATCCTCGCCATTCTCGGCACCACGGCAGTCATCTGCCCACTGGAGATTCAGGGCATCACCCCAATCGACCTCATCGTGATGGGATCGTCGGTGTTCCTCCTTTGGCTATTCTCCTTCACCAAGCTCACCGTGGCACGATGGGAAGGAGCAGTGTTAACATCGTTATTCGCAATATATATGATTTATCTTTTAAGTAACATATAAACATTTAGTACAGGAGTCATTGTCTAACCTCCTCTAAAAAACAACATTATGCAAAAAACAAAACGTCAAGTAAGCGTGCTGTTTATGCTTTTCGGCATGCTTTTCTGCGTTTGCCTCATCACGGCAAACGTGCTCGAGACAAAGCAAATGGCTTTCGGGCCTATCAGTATCACCGGAGGACTTATCGTCTTCCCAGTTTCCTACATCATCAACGACTGCGTATGCGAGGTCTGGGGATTTTCAAAAGCCAGGCTGCTCATTTGGTACGGCTTTGCGATGAACTTCGTCTTCGTGATCTTCGCAGCACTGTGCGACGCACTGCCGGGGGCAGACTACTGGACCAACGACGAAGGCTTCCACGCCATCTTCGGTCTTGCCCCACGCATCGTTTTCGCCTCGTTCTTGGCTTTCATCGTAGGGTCGTTCATCAATGCCTACGTGATGAGCAAGATGAAGATTTCCTCTCAAGGCAAGCATTTCACCTACAGGGCAATCCTCAGCACCGTTTTCGGTGAAGCCGCCGACTCTCTCATCTTCTTCCCGATAGCCCTTGGGGGAGTTGTGCCGAGCAGCGAGCTTCCTGTGCTTATGATTTCTCAGGTGGTGCTGAAAACACTTTATGAAATCATTGTTCTCCCTGTGACAGTATGCGTTGTTAAGGCTACGAAGCGACACGAGGACCTCGACACCTACGACAACAACATCAGCTACAACATTTTCAAAATAAAGGAGTTTGAAAACGAATAACTCAAGTTTCTGAAGTAAGGGAAGCTCTTTATTAACTTCCCTTACTTCTTTGGGTTGATGACATGCGAAACTTAACTTAATTCACTTACAACAATGGAAAACAGAAAAGACGAAGGCCTTAAATCGTTGGGCAAAAAAACAACATACGCTATGGACTACGCTCCAGAGGTGCTTGAGACATTCACCAACCGCCATCCGGAAAACGACTACTGGGTGAAATTCAACTGTCCGGAATTCACGTCGCTCTGCCCCATCACGGGGCAACCCGACTTTGCGGAGATTGTGATTCGCTACATTCCAGACATAAAAATGGTGGAGAGCAAGAGTCTGAAACTCTATCTGTTCAGTTTCCGAAACCACGGCGATTTTCACGAAGACTGCGTGAACACAATAATGAAGGACCTCATAAAACTGATGGACCCGAAATATATCGAGGTTGTGGGACTGTTCACACCAAGAGGGGGCATCAGCATACACCCCTACTCCAACTACGGTCGCCCCGGAACGAAATACGAACAGATGGCAATTCAACGGTTTATAGCTCACGAGTAGTGGAAAAATAGAGAAATAATGCCTACAAATAGGTATTTTTTGAAAAAAAAGCCCGAAACATTGCGTTGTTTGGATTCAAATGGCTAAATTTGCACAAAAATAGGGAAAGCAAATGAAGTTATCAGAATTGAAAACTGGCGAAAAGGGGGTCATCGTGAAGGTTCTCGGACACGGAGGATTCCGAAAACGCATCGTGGAAATGGGTTTCATAAAGGGTAAAGTGGTCAAGGTGCTGCTCAACGCCCCACTGCAAGACCCTGTGAAATACCAGCTGATGGG
>CALZDK010000009.1 GCA_945637645.1 uncultured Prevotella sp. | reverse complement strand
TTAGATGTTGCAAATATACGATATTTTTTCTATTTTTGCACTCAAAAGAACAATTTATCGCATTCAAAATGAGAAAAATCATATTTTTCGTGGCTTTTGCATGCCTTTCGACTACAATTTCGGCTCAAACGGTAGCAGAAGAGTTCAAGAACGACATTCGCCGCTCAGCCACCAACCATCAGGCTTATCCAGGCCCGAGCCAAAAGAGCCTGACACCAGCTCCCAACGGAATGAAGCCGTTCTACATCTCACACTACGGACGTCACGGCTCACGCTATCTGATAAACCCTAAGGACTACACCTTCCCACTCAGCTGCCTGCGCAAGGCTGACAGCGCAAGGGTGCTGACGGCCACGGGGCGCGACGTGATGGAGCGCATAGAGAAGATGTACGCCGAGGCAAACAACCGCTTTGGCGAGCTGTCGCCACTCGGTGCGCTGCAACACCAACAGATAGCCGAGAGAATGTATAACCGCTTTCCGGAAGTGTTTGAGGGAAAGACACACATCGACGCAAAGAGTACGATAGTGATACGCTGCATCCTCTCGATGACCAACGAGCTGACCACATTCGCAAAGAAAAACCCTGAACTGACTTTCACACAAGACGCGAGCATGAACGACATGCCATATATGAACTTCAACGACAAGGAACTGTTTAAGCAGCGCGAGAACAAGAAGGCAAAGGAACTTTATGAGAACTTCTTCAACCGACACGTGGATGGCCGTCATATATTGACTACTCTATTTACCGACACTGCATTTGCCACAAAGCACTTCAACACGAAGCGACTACACCAACTGCTGTGGAAACTGGGAGCAACGCTGCAGAACACTGAGGGACGGAAGACGATGACGCTCTACGACCTGTTTACTGACAACGAGGTGTATAACAATTGGCTTACCGACAACGCGTGGTGGTATGCCAACTATGGCGGATTCACGGTGAACGGTGGCAAACAGCCTTTCTCACAACGACGACTCTTAGCAAAGATAATAGCTGAGGCGGACAGCTGCATAGCCCTTCCCCACCCCGGTGCCACACTGCGTTTCGGACATGAGACGATGGTGATGCCGCTGACCTGCCTGTTGGGTCTCAACGGCTATGACTACGCCACCGACGACCTCGAAAGTCTTGAGGCTCACAAATGGCTCAACTACAAGATATTCCCCATGGGAGCAAACATCCAGTTTGTTTTCTACCGAAAGAACGTGGCGGACAAGAACGTGATGGTGAAGGTGCTGCTGAACGAGAACGAGGCCACACTGCCAATAAAGACCGACACCGCACCATATTACCCTTGGAGCGAGGTGAGGAAATACTATCTCGACAAATTGGCGGAATTTGGAAATTAAGAATTAAAAATTAAGAATTAAGAGTGAAGAATGAAACGGCTGACAATCATATTTTTAGTAGCCCTCGCAACGGCTACAACACTGGAGGCACAACGCAAGATGCGCACGGCAGACGTGACATCGGACACACTGATGGTGCATGACCCCGTGATGGCATATAGCCACGACACATACCACGTGTTCAGCACAGGACGAGGCATCCAGCACGCCACTTCGAAAGACATGAAGACCTGGACACTACACGTGGAGCCAACGATGAGCGTGATACCGAAATGGGCGCACGACTCAGTGCAAGGTTTCCGCGACCACGTTTGGGCTCCCGACATAATAAGATACCGCGACCGCTGGTGGCTTGCCTACAGCTGCTCGACATTCGGGAAGAACACCTCAGCTATAGGACTGTTGTCAACACGCGACCTCACACCTGGCTGCATCTGGGACGACGAGGGACCGCTGGTTTGCTCACGTGAGGGAAGGGACAACTGGAACGCCATTGACGCAAACTTCGTGATTGACGACAACGACCAACCATGGCTCGTGTTCGGCTCTTTTTGGGACGGAATACAGATGGTGCCGCTCGACAGTACGATGCACATTGCCGACAAGGGGAAACAGAAGACGATAGCCCGACGCTTCCCTGGGAAGAAGGAGAATCCCGTGGAGGCTCCATTCATATTCAAGCATGGCTCATACTACTATCTGTTCGTGTCATGGGACTATTGCTGCAAGGGCATGGACAGCACCTACAAAGTGGTAGTAGGCAGAAGCCGCAAGGTTGACGGTCCGTATTTCGACCGCGACGGGAAGGACATGGCGCAAGGTGGTGGCACTCTCGTGATAGAGGGTGACAAGAAGGAGTTTGAGGCGGCTGGCCACAACTCTGCATACACAGTGAACGGCACTGACATCTTCCTTTGCCATGGATATAGCGTGGTGCTCGACGGAGCATCGATTCTCATAAAGAAAGAGATGATATGGAGTGAGGACGGATGGCCGAAGTTGATTAAGAATTAAAGAGTTGGAGGGGGCTTAGATTAAGAGAAGATATGAGGAATGAGGTGTTGAAAAAGGGGTTTTTGTTTTATGCCCTTTCTACTATTGCTATGGCACTACTGATGATGAACTTCATTAAGTCGAGCAGCGTGCTGGAACTGATGGACTTTGAGGGATGGATATTCCTCATAGTCTCTTGCATCAGCCATGCCTCGCAGTTGGCACTCGTTCCATTCTTAGTGTTTGCGATACTTGTCGGAATAAGGTTGCCAAGAGTAGCGACAGTTGTTCAGGCAATAGTCACGGCATTGCTGATAATACTCCTCTACCTCGACAGTCAGGTCTATGCCCTCTACCATTTCCACATAAATGGTTTCGTGCTGAACATGGTGTTTGGCGAGGGAGCATCGGAGATATTCACATTCGACACCTTGCTCTACATGAAAGAGGGTCTGCGCTTCGCATTTCTGGTGCTGGTAGTAGGCGTTTTGCTATGGCTCAGCACATGGATTTACAAGCGCAAGGCAAAGGCATACGTCTTGCCTATAGCACTCAGCTTTGTTGGCTGCACACTGTTCGCACACCTCTGGCACATCTACGCCTCGTTTAAGCAACACCAGTCGGTGGTGAAAAGTGCGGCTCTGCTGCCATACTATTTCCCCACAACGGCAAACGGCCTGATGTACGACCTCGGCATGGTGCCACCCGAAAGCTATCAGAACCTTGCCACGAGCCGACAAGAGAGCGACGTAAGATATCCCATCAACCCTCTTGAGACTATTAAGCCCGACTCGTTGCCCAACATACTAATAATTGCCGTTGACTCGTGGAACAAGCGTGCCTTGACTGCCGAATGTATGCCCAACACCTTTAGGTTTGCAAAGGAGAACCGATGGTATAGGAACCATGTGAGTTCGAGCAACGGAACACGTAGCGGCATCTTCGGCTTGTTCTTCGGACTGTCGTGCTACTATTGGGAATCGTTTGAGCCAACCCACATACAGCCATTGCTAATCGACCGCCTGTTGGAACTTGGCTACGTCTGCCAGGCCTATCCAAGCGCCACACTGCTTGAGCCGCCATTTGCAAAGGTGATATTCGGCAATGTGCCTAACCTGAATGTAAAGACCGAGGGAAAGAGAGTGCTTGAGAGAGACAGCAAAATAACAGAAATGCTGATAGCCGACATGCGCAAGCACAAGGAGGACGGAAAGCCATTCTTCTCGTTCGTCTTCTACGACCTGCCACACAGTTTTGAGTTGCGGCAAGAACAAAACACGAGGTTTCAGCCAGCATGGGCATACGCTGACTATACGAAACTGGACAACGACCTCGACCCTACGCCGTTCTGGAACCTCTACCGCAACTGTTGCTTTCAGGACGACATACTGCTCGGAAAAGTGTTCAAGGCTCTCGACGAGGAAGGACTTGCAGACAACACGATAGTGATACTTACAGGCGACCACGGTCAGGAGTTCAACGAAAACCACCGCAACTACTGGGGACACAACGGCAATTTCTCCGTCCATCAGATTGGAGTGCCGATGATTTGCCATTTTCCAGGCACTGAGGCAGGAGAGTTCAGCCACCGTACTACACACTACGACGTGGTGCCAACGCTGATGTCGCGCTATCTCGGCGTGAGAAATCCCGCAAGCGACTATTCCATGGGACACCTTATCGACGATACTAAGCCACGCCTATGGCACATTGTGGGCAGCAACCTCAACTATGCCTTCATCATTGGCGGAGACACCATATTGGAGAAGAAGGCTGAAGGCTCACTCGACATTTATGACGCGAGAATGAAACCCATCGGCAACTATAAGATCCCCGTAAAGGAGTTCGACGCTGCCGTGAAGAAGCTGAATAGGTTCTTTAAAAATTAAATAGAAGCCCCCTCCAGCTCCCCCAAGGGGGAGAGCCTCGTTAGCGCTTCCTTTATGCGCAGCCTTCACTCCCCCCTGGGGGAGCTGGAGGGGGCTAATAGAAAGTAAATAATGAAGAATAGAATAGGATATTTAATAAGGTTATATATTGCCATCATAGCAATATTCGTGGTAGAGAAGACGATATTCATGATGGTTGACGCACCAGAGGGCAGCAGCTATGGCATTGCCGACTGGTGGCAGATGGCGTGCAACGGACTGTATCTCGACATTCCGATGACTGGCTATCTCACCGCCCTGCCACTTCTGACATTGGTAGTCACGGCATGGTTGAAGCGAAGCATCGCACTGCGTCGCATAGCCACACCTTATTATATAATAATAGCCGCGGTGACTGGCATCATCTTCATTGCCGACATGGCTCTCTATCCTTTCTGGACATTCAAGCTCGATGCCCTTGCCCTAAGCTATCTCGAATCGCCACAAGGAGCCTTTGCAAGTGTGTCGGCAGGTTTCATAGCCTTACGACTTTTATTCATAAGCGTAGTAGTGGCAGCAACGGCATGTATTCTTATAGTCATAACACCACTCCACTTACAGCCACTAAGGACTCAAAGGCAAAGAGTATTGTTTACGGCAGGTTTCGTGGTATTCCTTCCGTTCTATGTCATCAGCATCCGTGGTGGTGTAGGCGAATCAACAGCCAACATAGGCAAGGTATATTTCTCTGACGACACCTTCCTCAACCACTCTGCCGTAAATCCCACCTTCAGCCTCATCTACTCGCTCGACAAGACAAAGAACTATGCCGACGAGTTCAACTATTTTAGCGAGGAGGAGAGGAAGGAGATAATATCCGAGGTGAGAGGTGAGAGAGGTAAGAAAGGTGAGAAGGGAGAGAAAGGTGAGAAAGGTGAGAAGGGAGACCTTTCTCCAAACATTCTCCTCATCCTTATGGAGAGCTTCGGCGGACAGTTTGTGGAAGCAGTTAGCGGAAGGACTGAGATTGCGCCAAACTACAACAGGTTGGCACGTGAGGGAATAGTGTTCACACACTGCTACTCAAACAGTTTCCGCACCGACCGCGGCACAGTGTCGACACTCAGCGGCTATCCCAGTTTTCCGACTCTTTCGGTAATGAAGATTCCTGCCAAGAGCCGAACACTGCCTTGTCTTGCCTCAACACTCAACAGCCACGGCTATACAAGCAGTTTTCTCTACGGAGGCGACATAAACTTCACCAACATGCAGAGCTATCTCAGGACAGGAGGCTACCAGACAATAGTCAGCGACGTTGACTTCACTGCCGCGGAGAAGAAGGACAACCCCTGGGGAGTGAACGACGACGTGACCTTCAACCGCCTCTACGACATGATAATGAAACAGAAAAGCCAACCGTGGCACATCTGTTTCCTCACACTCAGCAGCCACGAACCTTGGACAGTGCCCTACAAGAGGCTCAAAGAGGAGATTCCCAACGCCTTTGCCTTCACCGACCACTGCCTCGGCGAGTTTGTGGAGAGAATAAGAAAAACACCGCTGTGGAAAGACCTGCTCATAGTGTGCATTCCCGACCACGGCTTTCAATATCCCCAAGGCATAAGCCACGAGGAACACCACCGCAACTCCATGCTCTGGATTGGAGGAGCAGTGAAGGAACACAAGGTAATAAACACCCTAATGAACCAGAGCGACATGGCGGCAACACTGCTCGGAGCATTGGGCATCGACCACTCGGCTTACCAATACAGCCGCGACGTGCTGAGTGCCGACTACACCTATCCCTACGCCTTCTTCACCTTCAAGGAGGGAATAGGATTTGCCGATAGCACAGGTTACTCGGTATATGACATCATCAGCGACAGACAGTGGGAAGACCGGTCGGCAGACAACGTGAAGGACAAGAAGGCCGCCACCGCAACGAGAATAAGAAAGGCAAAGGCCTTGCTGCAAACATATTACGACGATTTCGGAAACAGATAGAAGATGAGAAAACCGGATATAATAGCTTCGCCATTAGCTATGGTGGCAAACCTCGCTATAGCATACCTTGCCTACATGGTGTGCCGACTGGCTTTTGTGGCAGAAAACTGGAGCATGTTTGGAG
The DNA here is from genome assembly GCA_945637645.1 of uncultured Prevotella sp. Classification (GTDB taxonomy): domain Bacteria; phylum Bacteroidota; class Bacteroidia; order Bacteroidales; family Bacteroidaceae; genus Prevotella. Next base: position 13,266 of record CALZDK010000009.1, on the reverse strand, counting down.
AGAACCTCTCATCGAGCGCTGTGCCCGACATTTTCCGCGGATCGTTGCTCTTCGACACTTCCGCCATACTCTACACCAACTCTCTCTACGCCATAATGCTACTCATTCCGCTCCACCTGAAGGAAAAAGCAGGATGGCAGAAGGCGGCGAAATGGGTTTTCGTGGTGGTTAACTCTCTTATGGTGGCTGCAAACCTCGCCGACTGTGTCTATTTCCAATACACTGGCAGACGCACCACAGCCACCGTGTTCTCAGAGTTTGGCAACGAGGGAAACATTGGCGGCATCATAGGCGTAGAGTTTTTGCGCCACTGGTATTTGGTGTTGCTTTTCCTCTTTGTGGTTTGGGCTTTATGGCGTTTCTACGTTATTCCCAAGCGGAGGGAGACAAAACCACTCATTATCTACTACACCCTACAGACACTCTGTCTCGCAGCCTTCGTTCCCTGTTGCATTGCAGGAATGCGCGGAGGTTGGACGAGAGCCGTGCGCCCGATAACGTTGAGCAACGCCAACCAATATGTTGACCATCCGTTAGAGGCAGGAATAGTGCTCAACACGCCATTCTCCGTGATAAGGACCATAGGCAAAAAAGCCTTCGTCACGCCGAATTATCTCTCAGAAGAGGAAATGAACACCCTCTTCTCACCCGTCCACACCCCAAAAAACTCTCTCTCCTCAAAAAAGAATATCGTCATCCTGATAGTGGAGAGCTTCGGCAGGGAATACATAGGAGCATACAACAAATGGCTCGAGGGAGGAAAATACAAGGGTTACACTCCTTTTGTAGATTCGCTTATCAACCACTCCACCACATTCCTCTACTCCTACTGCAACGGACGAAAGAGCATCGACGGAATGCCGAGCATACTGTCGGGAATACCTATGTTCGTGGAGCCTTTCTTCCTCACTCCAGCAGCCATGAACGACGTGAGCAGCATAGCGGGAGAACTGAAGGACAAGGGCTACTACTCTGCCTTCTTCCACGGAGCGGAGAATGGGTCGATGGGATTCCAAGCCTACGCCCGCACCTGTGGCTTTGACGACTATTTCGGCAGAACGGAATACAATGCCGACAAACGATTTGGCGGCGACAACGACTATGACGGAATGTGGGCAATCTGGGACGAACCATTCCTGCAGTTCTTTGCCACAAAAATGTCGGAATTCAAACAGCCTTTTGTATCGGCGGTGTTCACTGCCTCATCCCACCATCCCTACAAAGTTCCCGAGAAATATAAGGACGTTTATCCCGAAGAAGGAATAGTGATACACAAATGCATACGCTACACCGACAATGCCATAAGGCAATTCTTCGAGAAGGCAAGACGTGAGCCATGGTACGAGAACACGCTGTTTGTAATAACCAGCGACCACACCAACCTCAGCGACCACGCCTACTACCAAACCGACCTTGGCGGCTTCTGCTCGCCAATTATCTTCTTCGACCCAAGCGGGACGCTGAAACCGGGAATGCGCAACGCCATTGCACAGCATATAGACATAATGCCTACAGTGCTGAGCTATCTCGGCTACGACAAACCTTACGTTGCCTTCGGCTGCGACCTCCTCACCACCGCCGACAAAGACACATGGGCAGTGAACTACCAAGGCGGAATATACCAATATGTCAAAGGCGACTACCTGCTGCAGTTTGACGGAGAACGCAGCAAAGCCCTCTACCGCTTCCGCACTGACCTGCTGCTGAAACAAAACTTGGTTGCAAAAGAGCCGAAAGTGGCAAACGCTATGGAACTACAGCTGAAAGCCATCATACAATCGTATATGACGAGAATGAATGAGAATAAATTGACAATAAAGGAGAAATAATAATATGAACGAACAAAGAAACAAACTCGTGACCGAAAACATGGGACTTGTAGTTTCCACGGCACGCAAATATCAAGGTAGAGGCCTTGAACTCGACGACCTCGTGAGCGAGGGAACGATAGGCATGATAAAGGCTGCGGAAAAATACGATCCCGAAAAGGGAGGCTTCGCCGCCTTTGTGTTGCCTGAGATAAAGAAGAGCATAGAGGCAGCCATTGAGCAGCAGGCAGGTCTCTACCGTGTGCCACGAAAGGAGATGACACCAGTGGAGAAGAAACGCCGCACTCCACTCTCCGTGGACGCTCCTCTCGGCGGACGCGAGAACATCAACCTTCTCTCGCTCCTCGTAAATGCCGACGCGCAGGAGTCGGACACCCTTGCCCACAACAAGTCGGCATTGGAGATAATAGTCGGCGCATTAGACATTCTCAGCCCTCGTGAGCGTGAAGTAATCACCTGTTTCTACGGCATACGCCGCGAGAAACTCTCCTTGGCTGAGATTGCGGCACAGTTGTGCATCAAGCGCGAGCGTGCCCGACAGGTAAGGAAAACGGCGGAAAGGAAGATAAGGAAGGCGATGAAGAAAGTTCAGTAGGCAAAGAACGATGAGAATAGGATTTGACGCAAAGAGAGCCGCACAAAACCGTACAGGGCTTGGCAACTACAGCCGTTTCGTGCTCAGGATTCTGCAACAGCAGTTTCCCGAGGACGAGCAATATCTCTATCTGCCCAATCCAAGGAAGACACAATTTCTTCCCCTCTTTCCAAAGGCAAGCAGCAAGAGTGTCTTTCCAAAAGGTTTCTGGACGAGGCTCCGCAGTTTTTGGCGAGTGTGGGGAATAAGCGGCTACATCAGGCGCGACAAGATAGACCTCTTCCACGGACTAAGCAACGAGCTGCCGCTGAACATCGTCAGTGCGCGTTGCCCATCGGTTGTGACCATCCACGACCTCATATTCCTCCACTGTCCGGAATACTACCATTGGATAGACCGCAAGATTTACGACCTGAAGTTCCGACTCGCCTGCAAGCATGCCGACAGGGTGATTGCGGTGAGCGAATACACCAAGCGTGAGATAATGCGCTATTACGGCACTGCGGAGGAAAAAATCGACGTTGTATATCAAGGTTGCGACCCCGCCTTCTCAGCTCCCATAGCGCAAGAAAAACTTGAGGAAGTGAGAAACCGCTATTCTCTCCCCCGGCGCTTCGTGCTTTACGTAGGAAGCATTGAGGAAAGAAAAAACCTTATGCTCGTGGCGAAAGCCATCAAGAAAGGTGAGAAGGGAGAGGATTTTAAGGTTGTGGCTGTTGGGAAGCGGACGAAATATGCCGACGATATTGTAGCCTATTTGGAGAAAAACGGTATTCGTGACAGGTTCTTGTTCTTTCACAACGTGCCTTTTGCCGACCTTCCGTCGTTCTATCGTCTTGCCACAGCCTTTGTCTATCCCTCGCGCATAGAGGGTTTCGGCATTCCTCTGCTTGAGGCGATAAGCAGCCGTTTGCCAGCCATTGGCTGCACAGGATCATGCCTTGAGGAAGCGGGAGGTCCAGGTTCCATCTATGTTGACCCCAACGATGCTGAAGCTATGGCTGAAGCATTGCATAAAGTTATGGGTGACGCAGATTTGCGCCAGCAGATGATAAAAGCAGGACTTGACCACGCAAAACTTTTCACCGACATAAACCTTGCGATACAACTACACAATGTGTATGAAAAAATAAAAACCGAACAAAAATGAGTCATCATCATCATCACATACCAAAGACAGGAGGAAAGGAAGGAATACTGATACTCTCCATAGTGCTCAACCTTCTGTTTGTTGCGGTGGAAGCAGCGGTAGGACTATTGGAGAACTCGCTCTCACTGCTCTCCGACGCAGGTCATAACCTCAGCGACGTGTTCAGCCTCGTCATGGTGCTTGTTGCCCTGAAGCTGTCGGCAATCCATGCCAACCACCGTTTCACCTACGGCTACAGGAAGAGCACGGTGCTCATCTCGCTTCTCAACGCCATAGTGCTGCTCATTGCCGTAGGTGCCATAGTGATAGAGAGCATTCACAAGTTTTACTCCCCTGCCGCCGTTAACGGCGAGGCAGTGTCTTGGACAGCAGCCGTGGGAATAGTGATAAACGGACTTACGGCGTTGCTGCTTATGCGTGGTCAGAAGACCGACATCAACGTGCGTGGAGCGTTCCTCCACATGGCAGCCGACACCCTTGTGTCGCTTGGTGTGGTGGTGTCGGGAGTGATAATCACTCTCACTGGCTGGAATCTCATCGACCCTATTGTCAGCTTAATAATCGCCATTGTCATACTCATCTCCACCTGGGGACTTCTCTCCGCGAGCCTTCGCCTCTCCATGGACGGAATGCCCGAAGGCATTGACCTTCACGACATTGAGACAAAGATGCGTTCACTGCCCCATGTTGTTGATGTCCACCACATCCACGTATGGGCTATAAGCACCACTGAAAATGCCCTCACGGCGCATATTGTTGTAGAAGACTTGTCGCTGATGGAGCAAACGAAACAGCAGCTGAAGGAAAGTCTTTGGAAAACAGGCATCAGCCACTCCACACTGGAGTTTGAAACCACGGAATGTGTGTGCCCCAACCACGACTGCGAGCAATAAAAATAGAGAAAATCTATTATTGTATTGACATTTTCAGTTTGCAAGTTTCTCGTAAAAGTCCTAACTTTGCATCAAATAAAAAACATTGTTGGACAAATAAAACTTATAGGAGAAAAGAATTATGAGAAGTATCACAACTTTCGACTTGCAGTATGCACACCGTTTCTATGGCTTTCAGGGCGAGGCTCAGTATCTCCACGGTCACACAGGCGTTTTGACCATAGAGGTTGAGGACACCGTGAACGAGGGAGTGAACATGGTTTATCCATGCAACGAGATACAGAAAGTGGCATGGGACGTGCTGAAGAATTTCGACCACGCTCTCATTCTTCGCGAGGACGACCCTCTGCTGCCAGCCATCCTCGACGTTTACGAGAAGCAGGGCATCAAGAACGGCCACCCACGCAACACCATGAAGGGCGAGGCTTTCAAGACAGAGCTTGCCACTGCCTATCCCGACTCGCGTTTAGTGGTAACAAAGGAGACAATGACCGTTGAGGGCATGATAAAGATTGTCTATGACCTGCTGAAAGACAAGCTGAACATCGCAAAGCTGACCTTCACCAGTGGTGTTAACGCAGCGTCAGCCGAGTTCACCGACCGTAAGCAGATTGACCGCTGCCCACTTTGCGGCATTTCTCTCGACGAGAATGGCGTTTGCCCGAAGTGCGGATATAAGAAGTAGGAGACTTATAACAAAAAAGGGGAGAAAACCATGGCTGAGTTTCTCCCTTTTTTTTGTACTTTTTGTTTACTTTTTCATTTTTTCCATTCTCACCACTTGCTGCTTCACTATTTCGAGCGTGGTAGTGTCGGTGGAGAAAACGGAGTTAAGGCCTTGGGCTTCCTGAGCCGGGTCGCCGGTGTAGTCGTCGCCAGGCAGCCACTGCTCGTGCTGCGGATTGGCTCGTCCTCCCCAAGCCCAGAAGTTACATCCGGCAAACTTGCCTCCCTTCTCTGCATTTTCAGCAACCAGCGAGAACACATATTTATAATATCCGTCGCGCCCCTTTGTTGAAGTCTTTTTGTCGAACTTGAATCCGTCGCGCGGATAGCCAAACTCCTCCATCACAAGAGGCTTGTTCAGTCGGTCGCAAATTTCTATGTGTCGGTCGATATACTGCTTTGTGCTGTCGCAAGCGGCAGGAAGGTCCTCAATCAGTCTGTCGGGCTTTGCCCAGCTCCAGTTGTAAGGCCAGATGTGGATGTTGCAGTAGTCGATGTTTGGGTCGGAACTTATCTTCTCGTAAGTTTCATAGTCGCCCTCACATCCCCATGCTCCCTCGGTGCCTATCGAGATGAGGTGGTTTTTGTCGAGGCTACGAATCAGCGCCGACGCCTCCTTCAGCCAGTTGGTGAAGGGCTGAAGTTCTTCTTTTCCGAAGGCTCTTGGCTCGTTGCCTATCTGCCACGACATAATGGCAGGGTCGTCCACGTAAGCAACGTTAGTGTAGCGGTTTGTCCGGCTGATGATGAAGCGCACATAGTCGTAGAAGAGTTTGTGGGCTTTCTCCGATGTTGCGTATTTGCGCATGAAATTCATGAATGCGGGATATCCATCCTCGTTGGGTCTTGGCGCAACGCCCTCTCCTGCATGTTCAAGATAGAATCCGTAGCCTCCACTCCATTCCCACGAGTTGTTAAGATAGAGCACAGCCACCATGTCTCGCTTTCCCATCTCCATGAGCAGATAGTCGAGACCAGCAAGAATAGTGTCGTTATACACTCCTGGCGCTTTCTGCAGCGTAGGCTCAACCTTTGTCAGCACTCCCTCTTCTCCGTCGCTTCCCACGAGTATTCTGAGGTTGTCAATTCCCATTGCCTTCATGTCGTCGAGTTCCTGGCAGAGCCTTTCTCTGTTTCCTCCCCTACCCTCTGATCCGAGTATAGCCCCATACCAGAAGTTAGTGCCCACATAGTAGTAAGGCTTTCCGTTACGCTGGAAATGTCCGTCAACGACTTTCACAAACTTGTCTTCCGCCTGTTCGTTTTTGTCTTTCTTGTTTATCCACCAAAGACAAGCCACCACTGCAACAAGCAGCAACACAACAATCAAGATAATTTTCTTCATTTGCATTTTTTTTAGGTTATTGTTATTCTGCTTGCAAAGATAGACATTTTTTCCCTAACACACTATACATTCAATATCAAAAATTGATACTATTTTGACTTACTGACAATAGATATTTGACTAATATTTGTTTTTTTTCAAAAAATAAGTCTTTTCTTTTGCCGTTACAAGAAAAATAATCTAATTTTGTGGGCAAAAACCTACCTCTGATTTTAATTATATACTTTTTTAAAATGGAAAAAAGATACGGACACTTCGACGACCTCAACCGAGAGTACGTCATCACCGACCCAAAGACCCCATGGCCTTGGATTAACTACTTAGGCAACGAAGACTTCTTCTCGCTCATCTCAAACACCGCCGGAGGCTACAGCTTCTACAAAGACGCCAAGTTCCGCCGCATTACACGTTACCGCTACAACAACGTGCCAATGGACAACGACGGACGCTACTTCTACCTGAAAGACGGCGACACCATCTGGAATCCCGGATGGAAACCCTGCCGCACCCCGCTCGACTCCTATGAGTGCCGCCACGGTATGGGCTACACACGCATCACGGGAAGCAAGAACGGCGTGGAGGCTTCCGTACTCTTTTTTGTGCCACTGAAGACATGGGGCGAGGTACAAAAACTCACACTGCGTAACAACTCACAGGAAAAGAAGCAGCTGAAACTCTTCTCCTTCACCGAGTGGTGTCTGTGGAACGCAGCCACCGACATGGAGAATTTCCAGCGCAACTTCTCAACCGGCGAGGTGGAGATAGAAGGGTCCACAATCTATCATAAGACAGAATACCGCGAGCGCCGCAACCACTACGCCTTCTACACCGTGAACGCCGAAATACAGGGCTACGACACCGACCGTGAGACCTTCGTGGGACTCTATTCGGAGAAATCTGCCCCCGACGCCGTTGTTGAAGGTCGTCCGCGCAACAGCCACGCCCACGGCTGGAGCCCCATAGCCTCGCAATATATAGAGGTGGAACTTGCCCCAGGCGAGAGCCGCGACTTCGTGTTCCTCCTCGGCTACATTGAGAACGAGCAGGAAGAGAAGTTTGAGGCAAAGAAAGTCATCAACAAGAAGAAGGCACACGAGCTGATAGACAGGCTGAACACCACAGAGAAGGTGGATGCCGCCTTTGCCGAGCTGAAAGCCTACTGGGACAAGCTACTCGACAATTTCTCCGTAAGCAGCGGCAACGACAAGCTCGACCGCATGGTGAACATCTGGAACCAGTATCAGTGTATGGTGACATTCAATTTCTCACGATCAGCCAGTTTCTTCGAGAGTGGTGTGGGACGTGGAATGGGATTCCGCGACTCTAACCAAGACCTCGTTGGTTTCGTACACCTTGTGCCAAGCCGCGCACGCCAGCGCATCATCGACATTGCCTCCACACAGTTCCCCGACGGCGGCTGCTACCACCAGTACCAACCACTCACCAAGCGTGGCAACAACGACATTGGCGGCGGATTCAACGACGACCCCTGCTGGCTCATCTTCGGCACTGCAGCCTACCTGAAAGAGACAGGCGACTTCTCAATACTCACCGAGCCAGTGCCTTTCGACAATCAGCCAGGCAGCGAGAAGACACTCTTCGAGCACCTGAAGATATCTATGGAACACGTTACCAACAACCTTGGCCCTCACTCACTGCCACTAATAGGACGCGCCGACTGGAACGACTGTCTAAACCTCAACTGCTTCTCCTGGGACCCCAACGAGAGTTTCCAGACAACGGAAAACAACAGCAAGGGTTCTAAGGCAGAGTCGCTCATGATTGCAGGTCTCTTCGTGGTTACAGGCAAGGAATATGTCTCTCTCTGCCGCCAACTGGCAAAGCAGGGCGAGGACGCCAAGAAATACGGCATAGAGAGCTTCGAGCAGGAGGCAGAGAAGATGGCAGCCGCTGTGGAAGCTATGGAAAAAGCTGTGAAGAAAGACGGATGGGACGGCGAATGGTTCCTCCGCGCCTACGATTTCTACGGCAACAAGATTGGATCTAACGAGAACGAGGAAGGCAAGATATTCATCGAGAGCCAAGGATGGTGTACCATGGCGGGAATAGGTCTTGAGGAAGGACTTTGCGACAAGGCTATCGACTCTGTTGAGAGAATGATGGATTGCGATCACGGTATTGTGCTTAACAACCCTGCCTACACCACCTACCACGTGGAAATGGGTGAGATTTCGTCTTATCCTGAGGGCTACAAGGAGAATGCGGGCATCTTCTGTCACAACAATCCTTGGGTTATCATAGGCATGACCGTTGCAGGACGAGGCAACGAAGCGTGGGATCACTACACAAAGATTCTTCCTTCATACGTTGAAGAGAAACACCAGACACTGCATAAGGTTGAGCCTTATGTCAACTGTCAGATGGTGGCAGGAAAAGACGCTTTCCGTCCGGGTGAGGGCAAGAACTCATGGCTCACCGGCACTGCAGCATGGATGTGGCTTACAGTAAGCCAATACATCCTTGGCATTCAACCCGACTACGAAGGTCTCGCCGTTCGCCCGTGTCTGCCTTCCACAGCCAAGGAATACACTGTCAGCCGCCGCTATCGCGACGCAGAATACACCATCAGGGTTAAGAATCCTGAAGGCAAGCAATCGGGTGTCAGCTCACTCATTGTTGATGGCAAGGCAATAGAAGGCACCGTAATCCCTTACTCTGCAGGTAAGCATGAGGTGGAAGTGGTGATGTAAGGATTAAAGAATTAAAGAATTAAAGAATTAAAGAGCAACCCCTCCGATTTTTCCCTTTGTTGGGAGAGTCGGAGGGGTATTTCATTATTTTACCACCACTTTTCTGTTTTTCCACAAATAAACTCCTGGGCGGAGGCCTTGGGTGGTTGTAGCGTTTTTGCGTACCACTATGCCTGTCAGTGTAACGATGTCCGACGAGGTTTGATTGTTGTCTGTGATGGAGTCAACAGAAGTGTCTTCGCCGAGAACGGCTTCTACAGACATTTTCGTACACGAAGGCATAACGAAACTGTAGCTGTTGCCCTCCACTTCCTTTTCCTCGTTATTTCCATTTCTGGTGATTATTATTTTCCACCCCTTAACCCTCGGTGAACTGCTGCTGACGGTAAGTTTTCTGTCGGCATAGAACTTGCCGTCGAACTTTCCCTTGCTCAGCTTCACACCATTCATCTCTATTGTTGTCCCGTCCATTTCCTCTTCCGCCAGCGACTTGTTTACGGTAAGTGCGGTAGGAGTGCCAACACCGTAGTATTCAGCCACAAATTTGTAGAAATAGTTTGTGCGGCGTGAAAGGAACTGCCTTGCACTGGAAAGCTCCTGACTGTAGTTTGGCCACCACGGATTGAAGAGTCGGCGGTGGTTGGGATATTCATATTTAATCATCTCATACATAGGGTCCCACAACTCCCGTGTGCCACGCTCGTTGAGGAAGTCGCCCATGTAGATGGCTGCACGGTCAACAAACTCACGCCTGAAGTCCTCGTCCTCCATCAGATGGCGGAAGAGTATGGTGTGTTCCCAGTTGTTTGCCCATGAGGTGCCTGGGTCGTAGTTGTGGTCGTTCACCCACGCTATGGTGTTGTAGTCGGGTTGTGTGCCGTAAAGCCCAAGTCCGAAGTCGGTGTCTTTCATTATCCATCTCCATCGTCCGTCTTCGGTGCGTGGTCGCCACATCACAATGTTGTTTCCAGGGAAGTCGCGGTTGTTGTAGTAGAGGTTCACCACCATAAGGTTCAGAAACTCAATAGTGTCCATCCACTTTTCATATTCTGCCATGGTGTGTCCTTTCTCGTTGTAGAAAGTTTTGAATGCGTTGTAGTTGTCCCATGTTCCCGACTTCAGTTCCATCCAGTTTTCAAACATGTCGATGTCCTCAAGTCCGTCGTAGTTGGTATATATGTTGTCCTCGTTGCTGCGCTCCCTGATGTTGAGCATACCTTTATATACACCATTTATATATACTATGGCAGGTCGCCATGCTTGCCAGTCGATGTCGAGATTGGCAGCTGCAGTGCGCTGTATAATTGCGTCGCGCATGTAGAGATAGTCGAAGTCGTTGCCTGCATTTCTCAGTGCGAGCGACTTGAAGTCGGTAATGCCAGGACGCTGGTCTGGGAAGAACTCATATTTGAAACGTTTTTCTCCAAACCGCTTGTTGGCATAGATGGCGAGCGACTTCAGCGCAGCCGATCTCGTTGCTCCACCCATTATGCGTGTCTCGCAAAGTTGGTTTATCTGACTGTCTTCCTCTTTGTCGAAAAATATTTCAAGGTTTATGGGTCGTCGCCAGTCGTACTCATAATTTTTCTTTTTTGTAGAGTAAGTGCCATCTACATATATTCCGAGCTTGTTGTCGTAGAAATATTTTTCGTTTGTTGCAATGGAAATCACGGGCAGAGTAACATTGCGTGGGAAGAAGATATACGACTGTGTTGTGGACCGTGGCGAGAGCATACCTTCGGCAAATAGCTTTGCCCTAACTATTGTTGTTTTAGAAACGGTTATTGCCGAAGAATAGATAGTGCTGCTCTTTGTTGGCTCAGATCCGTCGAGAGTGTATCTTATCTCTGCCTCTGGCGAGCCTTCGGGGAGTGATATTTCGAGATTGAAACTGGTGCCGTTTTCCACCACGCATCCGTTTTTGCTGAACACAGGATCTGGCAGCAAGTCTTTCAGTGTGTTGCCGCAGTTGGCTGCCGAAGGAGTAGGTGTAGCCATATAGCCCCATTTCTCCGCCCCGTCGGTTTGTCTGCCGTAGGCAATGTTTGGTGCCGGTTGTTTTTTCAGCCCTTCTATTTTGTCAACGAGCTGTTTGTCCTTATATAGATATACTGCACATCCCTTGCCCGACTCCAGACGGAAAGGCGTGTGCAATCCGCTTTCTTCCTTGTCGCAATATACCAACGGGTAGCCGCCTGGAGCAATGGTTTTGTCGGGCAGTCGCCATGCCTCGTCGGGATTGTCGGTGTCGGCAATGGAGTAGTGAGACAGGTTTGTGGCTGTGGTACCAGCATTGTAGAGTTCCACCCATGAGTCGGGAAACTCGTTTATGTCGTCCATCACACAATCGATGTTCGACTGCATAATTTCGTTTAAAACAAGTTGTGCTTCAACGTTCACTGAACTGGCAGCCAATAATGCCGCCAAAAATACTTTTCTCATTTTCTTTGTTTTTTGGTTATTGATTCGCTTGCAAAGTTATACAATTTTCCCAAAACCACAAAACTTATTCACACAAAAGTGTTGATAACTATACTGATAAGTGTGTTAATAACCCCAAAAAGTTATCCACATATCCACTTCTACTTCCACGAAAAGCCTCCCGATGTGGTTATCCACAGGGTTATTATGAAGTTTTAAGTAAGATTTTCACAGTTTTTTGATGGAAAAAGATATAAACTTATTAATTTTGCACCGAAATAGAAAATTGTGGATAAACTGTGGATTGATTTCTTAGTCAATAAGATAGCATCAACACAGCATGTGGACAACCATTCACCTGATGTTTACAACGAAATGGGCAAGGAAAAGGCGGAAAAGTTTCTCACCAATCCACACACCATTATCCTTCTATTTCTTATTTCTTAAAAAAAAAGAGAAAATATATATTATGAAAGAAGAATGGAAAAAACAAGGGTTTATCGACGAACCCGTGGCTGAGGGCACAGACCTGAAGGCTGAGATTAGGAAACTCTGTGAACAGAAAAACGCTATCGTGCTGGCACACTACTACACACGCGGGGAAATACAAGAGGTGGCTGACTTCATAGGCGACTCGCTCGCGCTGGCACGCAAGGCTGCCGACACCGACGCAAAGATAATAGTGATGTGCGGCGTACATTTCATGGCTGAGACCTGCAAGATTCTTAGCCCCGACAAACTCGTGCTCGCTCCCGACCTCAACGCCGGTTGCTCGCTTGCCGACTCATGCAAGGCTGAGGACTTGAAGAAATACAAGGATGAACACCCTGGATACAAAGTGGTGAGCTATGTGAACACCACTGCCGCCGTGAAAGCCCTGACAGACGTGGTTGTGACCAGTGGCAACGCGAAGAAGATTGTGGATTCCTTCCCTCAGGACGAGAAAATAATCTTTGGTCCCGACTACAATCTCGGTTCATACATCAATCAGGTTACCGGTCGCAACATGTTGCTATGGAATGGCGGTTGCCACGTCCATGAGCGTTTCTCAGTGGCGGAGATAGCAAAGCTGAAGCAGGAACACCCTGCAGCCTTGGTTCTCGCCCATCCTGAGTGCAAGGGTCCTGTGTTGGCTTGTGCCGACGTGGTAGGATCCACTGCAGTGTTGCTGAAATATTCCACCGAGAATCCCGACAAAGAATACATTGTAGCCACCGAGGCAGGCATCCTCCACGAGATGCAGCGTGCCTGTCCGCAGACGAAGTTCTATCCTGTTCCGCCAGAGATTAGCGAGGGAGGCGTAGGATGCAGCTGCAACGAGTGTGACTACATGAAGATGAACACCCTCCTGAAAATCTACAATGCCCTCCGCTATGAGTGGCCATCGGTGGAAGTGGATCCGGAAGTTGCCCGAGAGGCAGTGAAACCCATAGAGAGAATGCTCAGTATTTGAGTGTAAACATGGGATAACCCTTGCAAGTGAGGGAGGAGTGATGGTGTGGCTACGAATACACAGGGCTCACGCCCTGTGCTATTCTTTGCGATTGGGGTGATTTTTGCCATAGTGTAAATGGTATTAAAGGTTAAACAAAAAGT
>CALZDK010000008.1 GCA_945637645.1 uncultured Prevotella sp. | reverse complement strand
CACTGAGGCTCCGAGGCTTAGGTTTAGTCCCTCGTGAAGTCTCCAGTTGCTCCACAACCCGCCGAAATAATAAGGACAGAAGCCTGGGGAGATCACTCGTCCACGATCGTCGAGATAGGGCAGATGGAGGCTATCGGGGGCAAAGGAGATATCTTCCATTGCAGGTTGCTGTATCTGCAGTGGACTTGCGGCTGGAGTTTGATCATAGTCAGCCAGCTGCGTCCGGTTGTCTTCCTGTGCGTTGACAACCAATGCCGTCAAGGCTGACAATAATAGAAATATGTGTTTTTTCATACTGTTCGGATTTCTTTTTTGCAAAAGTAGGTATTATTACATGAAAATCCAAATGGGTTGTGGTTTTTTACGGTTTATTATGATTTTTCACTTAAAATCCCTTTGCGTTATCGTATTTTCTTTGTACCTTTGCCGCACGAAAATTGAGGTTCGCTTAGCAGCGATTAAAAGGGAATGGGGTGTGAGTCCCCAACTGTCCCGCAGCTGTAAGTTCCTTTATCGTTCGCATGCAGTAAATCCACTGCCGTTGGCATCTTATTTATAAGTAAGGTGTCGTTAAAGGCGGGAAGGGGCATGCGGCGGAACGAAGTCAGAAGACCTGCCTCAAGGAAAGACAAAGGCTGAACATCCTCGGTGTAAGGATTGGAAAGCGCCCCGAAGCATATTTTCTCTGATGTCCAGGAAAGGACGTCGGCAATTGGGTATCATCACCGTAGGACTGCTCGCATTGGCTTTTCCCGTGCGGACCGTACGTGTATTATTATATAAGTTTATTGTAGGAATTGCCCAATCGTGAGATTGGGCTTTTTCATATCCTGAAAAAAGAAAATTCCGCAATTATTTTGTGATATGAAAATAATAGTTTACCTTTGCAAAAGATAAGCTGCATCTCGGCAGAACATTCATGAAAGCTTGGTGATTCTGCACTCTAATTGCATTATCTTTGCATACAATTTCCGAAAACGAATGAAACGAATTATTACGATATTGTGTCTCGCAGTGGTCGCAGCGTGGGCAATGGCTGTGACACAGGAACATGCGCCAAGGGTGAAATATCCGGGGAAAAAGAGCTATAGCTTCCGCATAACACTCGCCAACAAGAAGGGATGCGGATACTCGGTGGAAAAACCGAGGCAGTTTCTCTCCGCAAAAGCCATAGAGCGAAGGAGGAAGCAGGGCATAGCCTTAGACTCCACCGACCTGCCAGTGTCGAGAAACTATGTGAGGACAATACTTGCCACGACCGACGAGATTGCTCTCGTGGGGACAAGCAAGTGGAACAACACCGTGGTGGTGAACATCACCGACACAAGCATTGTTAGGGACATACGCAAGTTGGATTTCGTGAAGGACTGCCAGCGGGTGTGGACCTCGCCCGACTCCATTGTCCCATCCTTCAAGAGGAAAAAGGTGATGGACAAGTTTAACGAGTGGGACTCGCTGAAGAACGTGCCTCACGGTTTGGCACATATTCAGATAGCGCTGATGAAAGGCGACAAACTGCACGAGAGAGGATTCCGCGGAAAGGGAATGACGATAGCCGTTCTCGACGGTGGATTTGCCAACGCCGACCGCATAAACGCATTCAAGAACATTAAGGTGGCAGGCACGGCGGACTTCGTGTTTCCACGGTCGCGCGACATATTCAACGAGACCGACCACGGCACGAAAGTGCTCTCGGCATTAGGAATGAACGCGCCAACGGTGTATATAGGAAGTGCGCCGGAAGCGACCTATTGGCTGCTGAGATGCGAGGATCAGCAGACGGAGCAGCCTGTGGAGGAGGACTACTGGGCAATGGCTGCCGAGTTTGCCGACTCTGTAGGAGTGGACATGATAAGCAGCAGCCTCGGCTACAACGAATACGACAACCACTACGGCGACCACAAATACCGCGAGATGGACGGACACTCAACTCTCATCTCGCACACCGCATCGATGCTGGCAAGCAAGGGAATTGTGCTTGTGAACAGTGCAGGAAACTACGGCATGGGACCATGGAAGAAGATAACCTTCCCTGCCGACGCAGAGGACATCATCACCGTGGGAGCACTGACACAAGAGCTGACCAACGCTCCCTTCAGCGGTGTAGGTCCAACGCAAGACGGAAGGATAAAGCCAGACCTGATGGCGATAGGTTCTCCGGCAACGCTGATTTCATCGAGGGGAACGGTGATGGAGGACATGGGAACCTCGTTCTCCACTCCTATAGTATGCGGACTGATAGCCTGTCTCTGGCAAGCTATGCCTGAGAAGACGGCACTGGAAATGATTGACATTGTGCGCCGCTGCGGCGACAACTACGATCATCCGGACAACGTGTATGGATATGGTATTCCGGATTTCACAAGGGCGTTGAAAATTGAAAATTGAATCGCTGAGCCAGATAACAATGCGCAGCAATTCAATATTCAGCGTTCAATATTCAATAAATGAATGAAGATGAAGACAATAACACTATACGAACTCAACAGTCTTGTGAGGCAAACCATAGAAATTGGGCTGCCAAAGTCGTATTGGGTGGAGGCGGAAATATCGGAATTGAGGGAGAATGGCGGACACTGCTATCTGGAACTGATAGAGAAGGACAAACGCTACAACACACCGATAGCCAAAGCCTCGGCTCGCTGCTGGCGACAGACATGGGGAATGGTGAAACCTTATTTCGAGAACACCACGGGACAGCAGCTGAGAGCTGGCATGAAGGTGCTGATAGAGGTATATGCTCAGTTTCACGAGGCATACGGTTTCTCGTGGATTATCTCTGACATTGACCCGAACTACACCCTCGGCGACATGGCACGCAAGAGGCAGGAGATAATAAAACGGCTGAAGGAGGAAGGTGTGTTTGACCTGAACAAGCAGCTCGATCTGCCACTCTTCTCACAGCGCATAGCCGTGATTTCGAGCAAGTCGGCAGCAGGCTACGGCGACTTTGCAAACCAACTATACGGAAACCAATACGGCTACTATTTCGAGGCGGAGCTGTTTGCAGCCACAATGCAGGGAGAGGACGTGGAACGGAGCATAATAAAGGCTCTCAACGCCATAAACGACCGTTGCGACGACTTCGACTGCGTGGTGATAATAAGAGGTGGAGGAGCGACGAGCGACATGTCGGGCTTCGACGCATTAGAGTTGGCGGAAAACGTGGCGAACTTCCCATTGCCGATAATAACAGGAATAGGTCATGACCGCGACGAGTGCATACTCGACATGGTGTCGCACACGAGAGTGAAAACACCAACGGCAGCCGCGGCACTGCTCATCGACAACCTGCATACAGCGGAGAGAAGGATAGACGACGCGAGACAGCGTATAGCCAACCTGACGTCGAGGAAGATGGAGGTGGAAAAGCTGCGTCTGAGCCGTCTGGCAGAACGCTTGCCTGCACTCTTCGGATCGGTGAAGGACAAGCAGGAGGCACGATTGGACATACTGCAGGAACGTCTGTTCAGACTTGCCGAAATACGCCTTTCCAACTGCGAAAATATTGTTGGCCAGTTGGAGAAAAAGATTTCCCTAACTGCGGAGCACCTCTTGATGGTAGAGAAACACCGCCTCGAACTGCTTGAGGGACGTGCCCAAAACCTCGACCCACAACTGCTGCTCCGACGTGGCTACAGCATCACCCTCGTTGGCGGCAAGGCGCTGCGCGACCCAAGCCAAGTGAAACAAGGCGACAAAATAGAGACACGACTTGAAAAAGGAACGATAACATCTATAATAGACTGAAACAGCTTATGGAAAAGACAACAAAATACGAAGACGCCATGAAGGAGCTGGAAAGCATCGTAAGGCGAATGGAGAACAACGAGTTAGACATCGACTCGCTGAGCACCGAACTGAAACGTGCTCAGACACTGATAAAACTCTGCAAAGACAAGCTCACGAAGGCGGACAACGAGGTGAAGAAAGTGTTATCGAAGTGCGAAGAATAAAAAAAAGTGTGAAATCGTTGGATATTACAATAATTCTTTGTACTTTTGCAACAATTTATCAGAATAAGGAACAAAACGAAATATTTACGATATGAAAGATTTGGATTGGGCGAATCTCTCTTTCGGATACAGAAAGACTGATTACAACGTTCGTTGCTACTATCGCGACGGCAAATGGGGCGAGATAGAAGTTTGCTCCGAAGAGTACATCAACATCCACATGGCCGCTACCTGCCTGCACTATGGCCAGGAGGCATTTGAAGGTCTGAAGGCTTACCGTTGCCCCGACGGCAAGGTGAGAGTGTTCCGCATGGACGAGAACGCAAAGCGCCTGCAGAGCACATGCCGTGGAATACTCATGCCTGAGCTGCCCACGGAGCTGTTTGAGGAAATGGTGAAGAAAGTGGTGAGACTGAACCAGGAGTGGATTCCGACATACGAGAGCGGAGCCACACTCTACATTCGTCCGCTGCTCATCGGAACTGGCGCACAGGTGGGAGTTCACCCTGCCAACGAATATCTGTTCATGATTTTCGTAACACCGGTGGGGCCTTACTTCAAGGGAGGCTTCTTTGCCAACCCATACGTAATCATACGCGACCACGACCGCTCGGCTCCTCTCGGAACGGGCATCTACAAGGTGGGAGGCAACTATGCCGCTTCGCTCCTTGCCAACAAGAAAGCCCACGACCTCGGCTATGCCTGCGAGTTCTATCTCGACGCAAAGGAGAAGAAATACATCGACGAGGCAGGTGCCGCCAACTTCTTCGGCATTAAGGACAACACCTACGTTACGCCGAAATCAACCAGTATACTGCCCTCAATCACCAACAAGTCGCTGATGCAACTTGCCGAGGACCTTGGCATGAAGGTTGAGCAGCGACACATTCCCGAAGAAGAGCTCGAAACATTCGAGGAGGCTGGAGCTTGCGGCACGGCAGCAGTAATATCACCTATCTCACGCATCGACGACGTGGAGACAGGCAAGAGCTACGTCTTCGGCGACAAACCGGGTCCAGTGAGCGAGAAACTCTACAACCATCTGCGCGGCATCCAATACGGAACAGAGGAGGACAAGCACGGATGGACTACGGTGGTGATAGATTGAAAAATTGAACAATTGAAGATTTAACAATAAAAATTTATGGCTATGTTAAACAAGAAAGTAGAAGAGGCTATTAACGCCCAAATCAATGCCGAACTTTGGTCGGCTTACCTTTATCTGTCTATGGCAGCATGGTGCCATGCAAACGGCAACCCAGGCATGGGCAAGTGGTTTGAGGTTCAGTTCCAGGAGGAGCAGGACCACGCAAAGATTATGTTCAACTACATTATCTCACGTGCAGGAAAGGTTGACTTGAAGCCCATCGACGCAGTGCCAACAGAGTGGAAAAACATCCTCGACGTTTTTGAGAGCACACTGGCTCACGAGCAGAAGGTGACAAGCCTCATTAACAACCTCTACGCACTCAGCGTATCCGAGAACGACTATGCCACAACAAGCATGCTGAAGTGGTTTATAGACGAGCAGGTGGAGGAAGAGGAGACTGCACAGGGCTACATCGACAACATCAAGATGATTAAGGACAACGGCTACGGTCTCTACATGCTCGACAAGGAGCTGGGATCTCGCACCTACACACAGGCATCACCACTGGCTGGAAAATAAATTCAGTAAATAAGTTGACGAGTTAACAAGTTGACGAGTTGACGAGTTATATCTCTTGCGATTGAACTATTAACTTGTCCACTCGTCAACTATTAACTCGTCAACTGTCAACTGTCAACTTGTCAACTTGTCAACTTGTCAACTTTAAAAAAAGCACATGTCCAAAGGAAAACTGCAGAAATTCGCTGAGATGGAAACGTTTCCCAACGTGTTCCAGTTTCCCTATTCAGCAATGGCCGACAACAAACCCTTTGCCATGAAAGGATCATGGCGAAGCGACTATTTCCATAACGACAACCCCATAGTGCTCGAGCTGGGATGCGGCAAGGGCGAATATACCGTGGGGCTTGCAAGGTTGTTCCCGAACGTGAACTTCATAGGAGTGGACATAAAGGGAGCGAGAATGCACCAGGGAGCCAAACAGGCATTGGAAGAAAAACTGCCAAACGTTGCCTTTCTCAGGACAAACATCGAGATTATCGACCGTTTCTTCGACAACGACGAGGTGCAGGAGATCTGGCTCACCTTCAGCGACCCGCAGATGAAAAACCCGAGGAAAAGGCTTTCGAGCACTTACTTCCTCCAACGCTACCGACACTTTCTCACCGACGGAGGCATTGTCCACCTGAAGACCGACAGCAACTTCCTCTTCACCTACACATCGCTGATGGTGGAGCACAACAAGTTGCCCCTCGTCTTCAAAACCGATGACCTCTACCACACAGAGGGAATAGACGAGGCGACAAGACAAATCCTTGGCATACAGACCTACTACGAGTCGCAATGGATAGAACGTGGACTCAACATAAAATACCTAAAATTTCACCTCCCGAAAGCGTCGGAACTCGAGGAGTCGGACGTTGAAATTCCGCTCGACGAATACCGCAGCTACAAACGTACAAAGCGCAGCTCACTGGAAAAAAGCAAGTGAGCCGCGCTTTTTCCTTGCTCAAAAGAGAGAAAACTTTTAGCTCAAAACAAATAAAAGTCAGAAATAATTTTGTAATTCCCGCAACTTTTATTACCTTTGCGCCTGATATTGCAATATTTATGTACGAACAAGAAAAAATCAAGCCCTACGACAGCAATGGAGACAAGGGTAAGCAGGTGGAAGAAATGTTTGACAGCATTGCCCCTACCTACGACAAACTGAACCATAGGCTGTCGTGGAACATTGACAAGGGATGGAGGCTGACAGCCATTCAGGCACTGGCAAAGCACAATCCCCAAACCATACTCGACGTAGCTACGGGAACGGGCGACTTCGCCATTCTCGCGGCAAAGATGTTGCGTCCCAAGAAACTTGTGGGAGCCGACATCTCCGAAGGCATGATGGCAATCGGAAGGAAGAAGGTGGAACAGGAAGGGCTTAGCGACACTATCTCGTTCAAGAAGGAAGACTGCATGAGCCTAACGTTCGACGACAACAGCTTCGACGCCGTCACTGCAGCTTTCGGAATACGCAATTTCCCTAACCTCGACAAGGGGCTGGCGGAGATGTGCCGTGTGCTGAAACCGGGCGGACAGCTTTGCGTCATAGAGCTCACACAACCTACAAGGAATCCCATGAAGACACTTTTTGGAATCTATTCCCACACTATTCTGCCTGCCTGGGGCAACATAATTTCAAAAAACGACAAGGCATACTCTTACCTCACAGCCACAATAGAGGCTTTTCCACAAGGCGAGAGGATGATGACCATTCTTCAGCGTGCAGGATTCTCTGAGACCACATTCCGACGGTTGACGTTTGGAATATGCACTCTCTACATAGCTACAAAATGACAACAAAAAAAGGAGATATACATTATGGACAAATATGGTTTGATAGGATATCCATTGGGACACTCGTTTTCAATAAGCTACTTCAACCAGAAGTTTGCCGACGAGGGGATGGATGCCGTTTACGAAAATTTTGAGATTCCTACAATAGACGCTCTCACAGAGGTGATAGAGACAAACCCCAACCTGCGAGGCCTCAACGTCACCATTCCCTACAAGGAAAAGGTGATGCCTTTCCTCGACGTGGTAAGCCCAGAGGCAAGGGCGATAGGTGCAGTAAACGTGATAAAGGTGGAGCACCAGGGGAACAACGCCATACTCAAGGGCTACAACTCAGACGTGATAGGATTCACACGTAGCATAGAGCCAATGCTTGAGAAAAACCACAAGAAAGCGCTCATTCTCGGAACGGGAGGAGCGTCGAAGGCTATACAGTATGGACTGAAAAGCCTCGGCTTGGAGTCGGTTTTCGTGAGCCGATATGACCGCCCAGACACTATACAATACAAGGAGGTTACACCAGAGATAGTGAAGGAATACAACGTAATAGTAAACTGCACACCTTGCGGAATGTATCCCCACACCGAGGAATGTCCGGAACTGCCCTACGAGGCAATGGACTCCAACACCATTCTCTACGACCTCATCTACAACCCCGACGAGACACTCTTCATGAAGAACGGTGAGAAATACGGGGCAACGACAAAGAACGGACTTGAAATGCTGCTGCTCCAGGCATTCGCAAGCTGGGACTTCTGGCAAGGCAAGTGAATTAAGAGTTAAGAATAAAGAGTTAAGTATTTAACACGATATGAACAAAGACAACAGATACATGCTCCGCGGAGTGAGCGCGGCAAAAGAGGATGTGCACAATGCGATAAAGAACATCGACAAGGGCATTTTTCCGCAGGCTTTCTGCAAAATTATTCCCGACATACTGGGCGGCGATCCTGAATACTGTAACATTATGCACGCCGACGGCGCAGGCACAAAATCATCGCTCGCTTACGCCTACTGGAAGGAAACAGGCGACCTCAGCGTGTGGAAAGGCATTGCACAGGACGCACTGATAATGAACACCGACGACCTGCTCTGCGTGGGCGCGGTAGATAACATTCTTGTGTCGAGCACTATCGGAAGAAACAAGATGCTCGTGCCAGGCGAGGTGATCTCTGCCATTATCAACGGCACCGACGAACTGTTGGGACAGATGCGCAAAATGGGAATTGGCATCTACGCCACAGGCGGCGAGACTGCCGACGTGGGCGACCTCGTGCGCACTATAATTGTTGACTCTACAGTGACATGCCGCATGAAGCGTAGCGACGTGATAGACAATGCCAACATACGTCCGGGCGACGTAATCGTAGGTCTCTCGTCTTGTGGACAGGCTACCTACGAGGACCGCTACAACGGCGGAATGGGAAGCAACGGACTGACCTCGGCCCGCCACGACGTGTTCAACAAGTATATTGCAGAGAAATATCCTGAAACCTTCGACCATGCTGTGCCAGAGGAACTCGTCTATAGCGGCAGCTACAGGCTTGACCAGGCAGTGGAAGGCGTGGAGGTGAATGCCGGACAATTAGTCCTCTCCCCTACCCGCACCTATGCTCCGGTAATAAAGAAGTTGCTCGACCTTATGCGTCCGCAGATTCACGGAATGGTACACTGCACCGGAGGCGCACAGACAAAGGTATTGCATTTCGTAGGCGACAATTGCCGCGTGGTGAAGGACAACATGTTCCCTATTCCTCCACTGTTCCGCGTCATACACGACGAGAGCGGCACAGAATGGAAAGAGATGTACAAGGTGTTCAACATGGGTCACCGCATGGAAATCTATGTCAGCCCAGAGGATGCGGAGAAGGTGATAGAAACAAGCCGCAGCTTCAACATCGACGCACAGATTGTGGGTCACATCGAGGAGGGCAAGAAGAGCCTGACCATAAAGTCGGAGTACGGAACTTTCGACTACGAATAAAGAAATTCCGCGATTAATTTAAAAAAACAATTTTAAAAGATTAGAGAATTAAAGTTCGTTGAACCCTAATGATTGAGAACAACAGCATACTGCAAAAACTCGACGGATTGGTAAGCCGTTTTGAGGAAGTATCCACTCTTATTACCGACCCATCGGTGATAGCCGACCAGCAGCGATTCGTGAAACTGACACGCGAATACAAGGACCTCGGCGACATTATGGATGCACGCAAAAGATATATAGCATGCCTCAACTCAATAGTAGAGGCAAAGGACATTCTTGCCAACGAGAGCGACCCTGAGATGAAGGAGATGGCACGCGAGGAACTATCTGTCAATGAGGAGCTTCAGCCAAAAATAGAAGAAGAAATAAAGATTGCACTCGTCCCCAAAGACCCTGAGGACGCCAAAAACGTGGAAATGGAAATCCGCGCCGGCACAGGAGGCGACGAGGCATGCCTCTTTGCAGGCGACATCTTTGCCATGTACAAGAAGTTCTGCGAGTCGAAAGGTTGGAACCTCTCCATCACCAGCGTCAGCGAAGGTGCCGTGGGAGGATTTAAGGAAATTGATTTTGCTGTCAGCGGCGAAGGAGTTTATGGCGTATTGAAATATGAGTCGGGCGTACACCGCGTGCAGCGAGTGCCCGTAACCGAAAGCAATGGACGCATGCAGACAAGTGCCGCAACTGTTGCCGTGCTTCCTGAAGCCGACAAGTTTGAGGTGAACATCAACGAAGGCGAGATAAAATGGGACACCTTCCGCTCGTCGGGAGCCGGAGGACAGAATGTCAACAAGGTGGAGTCTGGTGTTCGTCTGCGCTATATG
The DNA here is from genome assembly GCA_945637645.1 of uncultured Prevotella sp. Lineage (GTDB taxonomy): Bacteria > Bacteroidota > Bacteroidia > Bacteroidales > Bacteroidaceae > Prevotella. The sequence goes on along the minus strand of CALZDK010000008.1, from coordinate 9,713 downwards.
TGGAAGAACCCCAACACCGGAGAGACAGAGGAAATTCTCATCGAGTGTACCGAAACTCGCGACCAACCTAAGAATAAGGAGCGCGCGCTCGCACGCTTGCGTACATTTATTTATGACAAGGAGCACCAGAAATATGTCGATGACATTGCCAACCGCCGCAAGACGCTTGTCTCCACGGGCGACCGCAGCGCAAAGATTCGCACATACAATTTCCCACAGGGACGAGTGACCGACCACCGCATAGGCTACACCACCCACGACCTGCAGGGATTCCTCGGTGGCAATATCCAAGACATGATTGACGCATTGACCGTGGCTGAGAACGCCGAACGAATGAAGGAGGCGGAGCTTTAGTCTGAGTGAGAACTGTGACAATTAAGAATTTTAATTTTGGCGACACCCTTACAATTATAGAATAAAAGATTTTTACGATGAATAGACAACAACTTATAGAACAGATAAAGACCAAGCGCACTTTCCTTTGCGTGGGTCTTGACACCGACCTCAAAAAGGTGCCACAGCACTTGCTCGAAGGTCCGGAACCAATATTCACCTTTAACAAGGCCATCATCGACGCGACTGCAGAGTATTGTGTCGCCTACAAGCCAAACCTTGCCTTCTATGAGGCTTTCGGAGTAAAGGGTTTGATGGCTTTTGAGAAGACAGTAAACTATCTGAGGAAATACTACCCCAACCATTTCATCATCGCCGACGCAAAACGTGGCGACATTGGCAACACATCGGCCATGTATGCACGCACGTTTTTCGAGGAATATGATGTTGACTCGCTGACAGTTGCGCCCTACATGGGCGAGGACAGCGTAACACCGTTCCTCGGCTACGAGGGAAAGTGGGTGATACTGCTTGCACTGACCAGCAACAAGGGAAGCCACGACTTCCAACTTACAGAGGACACAAACGGCGAGCGCCTGTTTGAGAAAGTGCTGCGCACGAGTCAGCAGTGGGGAACTCCTGACAATATGATGTATGTAGTGGGCGCGACACAAGGAAAGATGTTTGAGGACATCCGCCGTGTTGCACCCGACCACTTCCTGCTCGTGCCTGGCGTTGGTGCGCAGGGAGGAAGCCTTGAGGAGGTTTGCCGCTACGGTATGACTTCCGACTGCGGACTTCTGGTTAACAGCTCACGCGGCATCATCTACGCCAGCAACGGCACTGACTTCGACGTTGTGGCAGGCGAGAAGGCAAAGGAGCTGAAAGATCAGATGGATATGGTATTGAAGGAGCATGGTCTTTAATAACATTGATGCGATATGGAATTTACAGCTAAACAGATAGCCGAATACGTCGGCGGAAAAGTTGAGGGAGACGAATTGGCGAGCGTCAATACATTTGCCAAGATAGAAGAGGGCAAAAAGGGAGCAATCTCTTTCCTCTCAAACATGAAATACCTCCACTATATCTACGACACGGAGTCGTCGATAGTGCTGATAAACGAAGATGTGAAGTTGGAAAAGGAGACAAAGGCTACACTGATAAGAGTGAAGGATGCCTACGAGTGTGTGGCAAAGCTGCTGCAACTCTATGCTTCCATGAAACCAAAGAAAGTGGGCATCGACTCATTAGCCTTCATACATCCTTCGGCAAAGGTGGGCAAGGACTGCTATATCGGTCCTTTCGTGGCTATCGGCCCTGACGTGGTAATCGGCGACGGATGCGTGCTGCATCCTCACGTCACCATTGGAGAGAAGGCTTCTGTAGGAGACAACACGGAGATTTACAGCAATGCCGTGGTCTATCACCACTGTAAGGTGGGAAGCAACTGCGTGCTCCACGCAGGCTGTGTGATTGGTGCTGACGGCTTCGGATTCGCGCCAAACAACGAGTGCTACGACAAGATTCCACAGATAGGCAATGTCATAATTGAGGACAATGTAGAGATAGGAGCCAACACCTGCGTTGACCGCTCAACGATGGGCAGCACCATAATACACAAGGGAGTGAAGCTCGACAACCTTGTTCAGGTGGCACACAACTGCGAGATAGGCGAGAACACCGTAATGTCGGCACAAGTGGGCATTGCAGGCAGCACCAAGGTAGGATCTTGGTGTATGTTCGGCGGTCAGGTAGGCATTGCCGGCCACATCACCATAGGCGACAAGACATTCCTCGGCGCACAGTCGGGAGTACCAGGCAAGATAAAAGGCAACGAGACCCTCATCGGGACACCGCCGATGGAGCCAAAGGCTTATTTCAAGTCGCAGGCCATATTCCGTCGCCTTCCTGAGATATACAAGCAGCTCAACGAGTTGCAAAAACAAGTAGAAGAATTGAAAAACAAAACAGTTTAAGAATGAATATGACGAAACAAACGACGTTGAAGGGAAGTTTCTCGCTTTGCGGAAAAGGACTTCACACAGGTCTCAGTCTGACCGTCACCTTCAATCCTGCAAAAGAGAACCACGGATATAAGATTCAGCGCATCGACCTTCCGGGAGAGCCTATAGTGGAAGCAATAGCCGAGAATGTTATCGACACCCAGCGTGGAACCGTGCTCGGCAAAGGCGACATACGCATATCCACCGTGGAGCATGGACTGGCTGCACTTTACGCCCTCGGCATCGACAACTGCCTCATACAGGTGAATGGTCCTGAGTTCCCAATACTCGACGGAAGCGCTGTTAAATATGTTGATAAAATAAATGAGGTTGGTGTTGAGGAGCTTAACGCGCCAAAGGACTGGTACGTCATACGCAAGAAAATTGAGGTTAAGGACGAGAATACAGGTTCTTGCATAACCATTCTGCCCGACGAGGAGTTCAGCATCACAGCCATGTGTTCCTTCAACTCGAAATACATCGACAGCCAGTTTGCCTCACTCGACCGCATGGAGGATTTCTCCAAAGAAATCTCTCCTGCACGCACTTTCGTTTTCGTGCGCGACATTGAACCTCTGCTCAACGCCAACCTTATCAAGGGAGGCGACCTCGACAACGCCATCGTAATCTACGAGAAGCAAATCTCGCAGGAGCAGCTCGACAAGCTCGCCGACATGCTCCACGCAGAGCACCGCGACGCGACAAACCTTGGCTATATCCAGCATAAGCCTCTTGTATGGGAAAACGAGTGCACACGCCACAAGTTGCTCGACATCATTGGCGACATGGCACTAATAGGCAAGCCAATAAAGGGTCGCATCATAGCCACACGTCCTGGACACACCATCAACAACAAGTTCGCACGACAGATGCGTAAGGAGATCCGCAAGCACGAGATCCAAGCTCCCATCTACGATCCCAACGAGGAGCCGCTGATGGATGTCAACCGCATCCGTGAGCTTCTCCCCCACCGCTATCCAATGCAGCTCGTGGATAAGGTAATAGCACTCGGAGCTACAAGCATTGTAGGCGTGAAGAACGTGACAAGCAACGAGCCATTCTTCCAGGGACATTTCCCACAGGAACCAGTAATGCCTGGCGTTCTGCAAATAGAGGCAATGGCACAGTGTGGAGGACTGCTGGTTCTCAACTCCGTGGAAGAGCCAGAGCGCTGGTCAACATACTTCCTGAGAATCGACGACGTGAAGTTCCGTCAGAAGGTAGTGCCTGGCGACACTCTCCTCTTCAAGGTTGACCTTCTGGCACCGATACGCCACGGCATATCGTCGATGAAGGGCTACGTCTTCGTAGGCGACCACGTCGTTTCCGAAGCCACGTTCACCGCACAGATTGTGAAGAACAAATAATATATGTTGAGCAAAAGCGAAACTTAATTATTTCAATTTTTCAATATTTCAATATTAACATATGAACACAATCAGTCCAATGGCCTTCGTTCATCCCGAAGCAAAGCTTGGAAACAACAACGAGATAGGGCCATTCTGTTACATAGACAAGGATGTTGTCATTGGAGATAACAACAAGTTGCTCAACAGCGTCACCATACACCAGGGCGCACGCATAGGCAACGGCAACGAGTTCTTCCCAGGCGCAAGCATCAGCACCAAGCCGCAGGACTTGAAATTTAAGGGAGAAGAGACTCTGTGTGAGATTGGAGACAACAACAGCATACGCGAAAACGTGACTATCAGCCGTGGTACGGCAAGTCGTGGAAAGACCGTGGTTGGTTCCAACAACTTGCTTATGGAGAATATGCACGTCGCCCACGACTGCATCCTCGGCAGTGGTCTCATCATCGGCAACTCAACAAAACTTGCCGGAGAGGTGGAGATTGACGACAACGCCATTATCAGCGCCACAGTACTCTGCCATCAGTTCTGCCGCATTGGAGGTTACGTCATGATACAGGGCGGTTGCCGCTTCAGCCTCGACATCCCACCATACGTTATAGCAGGCAAGGAGCCGACACGCTACTGCGGCATCAACATCATCGGACTACGCCGACGTGGCTACAGCAACGAGCAGATAGACATGATACACGACACCTACCGCACCATCTATGCCAACGGCATAATAAAGGATGGCATACAGGAGGCAAGGGCAAAATATCCCGGCGTAAAGGAGGTTGAGTATATCTGCAAGTTCTTCGAGAACTCTAAACGCGGTGTAATACGCTGACAATGAACACGCTCCTCGTCATCACTGGACCTACAGCCGTTGGCAAGACCGACCTATGCCTCAACATTGCGGAGAGTTATGGAATTCCCATCATCAATGCCGACTCCCGTCAAATATACCGGGGCATGCAGATAGGCACGGCAGCGCCAACCGAGATCCAGCTTGCGCGTGTGAAACATTATTTCGTAGGCACGCTCGACTTGGATGCCTACTACAATGCCTCCATGTATGAGCAAGAAGTGATGGAACTGCTGAGCAAGATGTTTGAGGGACGCAACGACGGCATTGCACTGATGACGGGAGGGAGCATGATGTACATTGATGCCGTATGCAACGGTATCGACGACATTCCCACCATACGCGACGATGTCAGGGAACTCTACAAGCGGCGACTTGCCGACGAGGGTCTGCAGACTCTCCTCAACGAACTAAAGGAGAAGGACCCGGAATACTACGACATCGTTGACCGAAACAATGCACGACGTGTGGTACATGGTCTGGAGATTTGTCATCAGACAGGCCTCACCTATACATCGTTCCGCGTAAGGGAGAGGAAACAGCGTCCGTTCCGTATAGTGAAGATAGCACTCAACCGCCAGCGTGAGACACTCTACCAGCGCATCAACAGCCGCGTTGATTCAATGATGGAAGAAGGTCTGGAGGAGGAAGCCATGAGACTCTATCCAATGAGGCAGCTAAATGCGCTCAACACAGTAGGTTACAAGGAAATGTTCAACTATATTGATGGACATTGGTCGCTCGACGAGGCTGTGGAACGGATAAAAGGCAACACACGCCGATATGCCCGCAAGCAGCTTACATGGTATAAGAAAGACGACGACATCGTATGGTTTGATGCCGCTGAAACAGAAAAAATAAATAATTTTATAGTTGACAAGTTGACGAGTGAACAAGTTGACGAGTGAACTGAATAAAAACATCTCGAGTATGAACGATAACGAAGAGAGAAGAAAAGGAGTCGTAGCACGTTTTTTTGGCTCCATCTGGTCAGCGATCCGAAACTTCGGTTCGTGGTATAAAGGATTGTATAAAGGAAAGAGATGGTACATCAAGACCGTGGTGGCTATGGTCACGTTCGTGGTGCTACTTGTACTTTATCTTGGTGCCGTAGATATCAACTTCCTTTGGCTTTTCGGAAAGTCGCCCGGCATTTCACAGATAAAGAATCCTGTCAGCAACCAGGCTTCTGAGATATACAGTGCCGATGGCGTACTGCTCGGCAAGTTCTTCAACGAGAACCGCACTCCAGTGAAATATGAGGAAATCAACCCTGAGTTCTTCCGTGCGCTCATCGACACGGAGGACGAACGTTTCTTCCACCACAAGGGTATCGACCCCATCGGCATCTTCGCCGCACTTAAAGATTACGCCATTCACCGCGATGCCCGTGGTGCATCCACAATCACCCAACAACTTGCCAAGAACCTCTTCCGGGTTCGTACCAACTACTCTACAGGTCTTCTCGGAAACATTCCTGGATTGAAGATTCTTATAATGAAGAGCAAGGAGTGGATTACAGCCGTGAAGTTGGAGTATATTTTCAGCAAGGACGAGATTCTTACCATGTATGCCAATACTGTGGATTTCGGCTCCAACGCCTTCGGCATAAAGACGGCATGCAAGACCTATTTCGGCACCACACCAAAGGAGATGACCACCGACCAGGCTGCCATTCTCGTCGGAATGCTCAAGGCCACGACATACTACAATCCACGCATCAATCCCGATAACAGCCTTAAGCGCCGCAACACCGTGCTCAACAACATGGTGAACCACGGTCATCTTTCGCGTGAGGCGTATGACTCACTGAAGACAATACCAATAAAACTCGACTACAGCGTGGAGAGCCGCTACGACGGACAGGCTCAATATTTCCGCGAGGCAGTAGCAAACTATCTCGACGACTGGTGCGAGGAAAATGGTTATGACCTCGATGCCAGCGGACTGAAAATCTACACCACTCTCGACACCCGTATGCAGAAATATGCCGAGGAAGCTGCCATAAAGCAGATGAAGGTGGTGCAGCGTAACTTCAAGAACCATTGGGGAAACACCAACCCTTGGCAGGACGAGAAACATCAGGAGATTGCAGGGTTTATTGAGGGAATTGCCAAGCGACAGCCTTGCTATAAGGAACTGCTGCAACGTTTCCCCAACGACCCGGACTCTATCAACTACTATATGAACCGCCCACACAAAGTGAAACTCTTCGACTATGAGAAGGGAACAGTGGAGATGGAAATGTCGTCGATGGACTCCATACGCTATATGGTAAAGTTCATGCACTGCGGTTTCGTTGCCATGGACCCACACAACGGACATGTCAAGGCTTGGGTGGGCGACATCGACTTCAAGTCGTGGAAATACGACAAGGTGACGGCAATGAGACAGCCAGGATCCACTTTCAAGCTTTTCGTATATACAGAGGCAATGAATCAGGGACTCACTCCCTGCGACCGCCGAAGGGACGAGTTCATCAGCATGAAGGTGTATGACGCACAGAAGAAGAAAGAGGTGAACTGGTGTCCGACAAATGCCAACGGATATTTCACTGGCGACACAATCCCACTAAAGGGTGCCTTTGCCCAGAGTATAAACTCCATTGCCGTGAAACTCGGTCAGGAGATGGGCATACCGAATATCATAGAGACAGCCCACGCAATGGGCATTAAGAGCAAGCTCGACAATGCTCCTGCCCTCGCCCTCGGCGCAAGCGACGTGAATCTTCTTGAACTGGTAAACTCCTACAGCACAATAGTCAACGACGGAAAGATGCACGAGGCTATTCTCGTGACCCGCATACTCGACCGCGACGGCAATGAGGTATATACCGCTCCAACCTTACAAAAGCAGGCAATACCCTACCGCAGCGCATTCCTCATGCAGCAGATGCTTCAGGGCGGACTTCGTGAGCCTGGAGGCACGAGCATGAGTCTTTGGGGATATGTTGGCAAGCACAACGACACTGAATTTGGTGGAAAGACAGGAACTTCCAACAACCACTCCGACGCATGGTTTGTAGGCGTCAGCCCAAACCTTGTAGCAGGAGCATGGGTGGGAGGAGAATACCGTTGCATACACTTCCGCACCGGTGCCCTCGGACAGGGAAGCCGTACGGCACTGCCCATCTGCGGATATTTCTTTGAGTCAGTGCTCAACGACCCTGCCATGAAGCAATATCATGGTAAGTTTGCAAAGGCAAAGGACGACATTGCCTACGAGGACTACAACTGCTCAAGCTATTGGCAAAGCTCCGTGGAGGACTCCACCCTCGTTGACAGCACCGAGGTGGTGTCCGAACAACCTGTGACACTCGACGAGAACGGCAACCCGATTGAAGGCGACGTGGAGAACAAGACCAACGCCGACCCTAACGCCGTGCCACAGGCAACAGAGAAACACAACGAGCCCAACAAGCAGGAAGCTACAGAGAAAAAGAAGAAAAAGCAACCTACTTACGAAGATGTATATTTATAAACTACACACTCATAATCTATGCGAATAAAACTGACAATAGCTGCCTTGGCATTCACTGCTATCGCCAATGCACAGCAACGACAGATGCTGACGCTGACCGAAGGTTGGCAATTCTCACGCGACAACGCATCATGGAAAAGCGTAAACATACCACACGACTGGGCTATAGCAGGACCTTTTGACAAGAAATGGGACCTGCAGTATGTAGCCATAGAACAGAACGGCGAGAAAGAAAAATCGGAGAAATCAGGACGATCAGGCGCTCTGCCATGGATTGGCGAAGGGCACTACCGTACCTCCGTCACTTTGCCCCAAGGCTACACTAACGCCACACTTATGGTTGACGGTGCGATGAGCAACGCCCACGTAAGGGTAAACGGAAAGGAACTCGCTTATTGGCCCTACGGCTACAATGCCTTCAACGTAAACATTCCGCTGACACCCGAAATATCCACGCTGAACATTGAGATAGACCTCAACAACGTGGAGGAAAGCAGCCGCTGGTATCCAGGAGGCGGACTATATCGTCCGGTAAGGCTCTTGCTAAATGGTGACACACGCTTTGAACCATGGCAGACCTACATTCGCACCATCGACGCCACAGAAAAACAAGCCACGCTTGAGGTAAAGGCAAAGGTGATAGGCAAGCAAGGCAAGACAGAGGCACTGCTCGCCGACGCTGAAGGACGCATAGTGGCATCGGCTTCCGTGCCACCAACGAAGGACGGCAACATGATGATGCGCCTTTGGTTTGACAACCCGAAGCTGTGGTCGCCAGAATCGCCCTATCTCTACACACTAACCATGAATCAGTATGCAGACGGCAAACTTCTTGACACCGAGAGCCACAAGGTTGGAATACGCACCATCAGCGTGACCAAGGAAGGCGGTTTCCAGCTTAACGGCAAGAGCCGCAAGATAAAGGGAGTGTGCCTCCACCATGACCTCGGTCCTCTCGGGGCCGCAGAGAACAAGGCTGCACTTATCAGACAGATAAAGACAATGAAGGCTATGGGTTGCGACGCAATACGTACAGCCCACAACATGCCATCAACCATGCAGATGGACATTTGCGACTCGCTTGGCATGATGGTTATGGCGGAGAGTTTCGACATGTGGATTTATCCAAAGTGCAAGAACGGCTATGCCAAATTCTTCAAGGAATGGTCTGACCGCGACATTGAGAACCTTGTGCTTCACCACCGCAACCATCCTTCCATCATAATGTGGAGCATAGGCAACGAGATACCGGAGCAGTGGAGCGAGGAAGGTGTAAAAATCTCACGCCACCTGCAGGACATCTGCCACCGTCTCGACCCCTCGCGCACCGTTACACAAGGTATGGACCGTGCCGAGGCTGCCTTGAAGTCTGGATTTGCACAGGTGATGGACGTGCCGGGATTCAACTATCGCGTTCATAAATATGAGAAGAACATCGCACAGCTGCCACAAGGATTCCTACTTGGATCGGAAACGGCATCAACGGTAAGCTCACGAGGTGTATATAAGTTCCCCGTTGTAGTGAGCGACAATGCCGTATATGCCGACGGACAATGTTCAAGCTACGACACAGAATACTGCTCATGGAGCAACCTTCCCGACGACGACTGGCGTTGTCAGGAGGACTTTCCTTGGGTGATAGGCGAATTTGTATGGACAGGAACGTGATGAGGTGAT
>CALZDK010000007.1 GCA_945637645.1 uncultured Prevotella sp. | reverse complement strand
ACACATGGGTCCGCCCCTACAATCGGGAGGGTTGAGCACATGAGAAACTTAAATAATTATCCCATCAGGAAGAGGAGCAGGCAGAAGACGTTGGTTGACAATAACTCACGAAGCGTGGCTATTGCCCTTCGCTTCAGCGACTTCACAGTTTCGGAGGAAATCTGCAGTTGCTGGGCTATCTCGAGGTTCTTCTTTCCTTCCATACACAACAGGAGCACCTCGCGCTGACGGCGGGGCAGGGATTTGATGGACAGGAACAGCAGGCGATAGACTTCCTCGGAGAAGAATTGCTCATGGCCGTCGTCGGTGAGCAGAAACTCGGTGTTCTCGTTTTTGTATGCCTGGGCATAGTTGTTGAGCACCGTCTCGTGGCGCAGGCAGTTTTTCACGGCGTTGCCGACACTGTTGTAGAGATAGGACTTCAGCGAAGCCAACGATGAGAAGTCGAGCCGCCTTTCCCACAATGTGGAGAAAAGTTCCTGCACGATGTCTTCCGCCATTTCCTTTTCCACGCTCTGCATGGCATAGACAACCAAGGCAGCATAAAAATGGTCATAGAGCAACGCTATGGAATTGTTGTTCCACATGCAGATGTCGGTGATGCTTATGCCTTGATTCTTCATATTGTTGTTTTTCCTTCTTAGCTTCTCAGTTGCAAAGTTAATGGAAAAGTTTCATATATTTGTCAATTTGACATTATTTTTTATAAAAAGCATTAAAAATACCACGATTATGGTAAATTGACTAACCTTTTGTGCCATTTCATGTGTTATTATTCATAGAAGCATGAACTAATGAAACAGAAAATGAAGAAAACGAAAACAATTCTTGCGGCATTGGTGTTTTCAGCCACTGCCGCACTGGCTCAGAACGGCCAGAAATTTACCTTCTCCGGTCAGCTTTCCGACGTCAACGACTCGCTTGAAATATGGGCGGTGACCGTTGGAGAGAACGATTTCGGAAAGTTTGCGGAGATTCCCTGCGAGAAGGGCAAGTTCTCTTTCACTACCGACATTGCCAAGGCGAAGTCGATTCAATTTTTCATTCCCTTGGCGCAGCAGCGCGCCAATGGCAACCGAATGCTCGTAAGAGGATTGGCAACAGCAATTCCAGGTGAGCACCTGAATGTGGAGGGGAAATTGGAGGATTTCACCCTCGGAGGATCGAAGATTTACCAAGACTACGAAGAGGTGAACAGAATTTTCACTGCTGCAAACAAGAGAAACATGAAGTTCTATGAGACTTATGTTGCCGCCATAAAGGCAGACTCGACGAAAAAGGACGAGGCTATGGAAACCATGAACAAGGCCTACGAGGCATCGGAGGCACAGACAGCCGCAGAACTGATGCAGTTCGTGCGTGCCAACGGCAACAACGAGGTTGTGGCATTGGCTCTTAACTCCCTGAATGTTGACAGCATTCCCGCTGCCTTGAAACTGATTTCCGCCGATGTGAAGAACGGACGCATGGGCGTGTTTATAGAAAATGCCGAACAACGATACAAGACAAAGGTGATGAAGGACGAGGCGAAGAAGAAGGTGGCTGCTGGCAAAGAGGCTCCCGACTTCACGCTCAACGACATCAACGGCAAGCCTTTCTCCCTGTCGTCGCTGCGCGGCAAGTATGTGGTGCTCGACTTCTGGGGATCGTGGTGCGGATGGTGTATCAAGGGAATGCCCGACATGAAGAAATACTACGAGAAATACCGTGGCAAGTTTGAGATCGTGGGCATCGACTGCAACGACACCGAGGCAAAATGGAAGGATGCCGTGAAGAAGCACGAGTTGCCATGGATTCACGTGAAGAGCGAGAAGGCAGACGCAACGCCTCAGAAATATGCCGTGGAAGGCTATCCCACAAAGGTTATCCTAAATCCCGACGGAACCATCTACAAGGTGATAGTAGGCGAAGACCCACAATTCTACAAAGAACTCGACTCTCTATTGGGAAAGTAGTTGACAAGTGACGAGTTGACAAGTTGACAAGTTGATAGTCAAAGCCAAAAGACTGCGGCATGAGTAATAACTTGTCAACTTGTCCACTCGTAAAGCGAAACTTAAAATAATGATAGTTGACAAGTGACGAGTTGACGAGTTAACAAGTTGATAGTCAAAGCCAAAAGACTGCGGCATGAGTAATAACTTGTCAACTTGTCCACTCGTAAAGCGAAACTTAAAGTAATAACGAATAACAATGAAGAAAACAACTATTTTGGGGCTGTTGCTTGCCTTTGCCGCAAGCACGGCATCAGCACAGAACACCGTTACCATAAACGGCAAGGTGGAGTTTGTGGGCAACGACAAGAAAGTGTCGGTAACGACCTACAAAGGTTTTGAGAAAATGACATTGGGAGAAACAGAGATAGCTCCCGATGGCACATATTCCCTCTCAGTGACAGTGGACAAGCCAACGAGAGCCTTCGTGACCTGCTGCCTTGAGCAGAGAGCGACAGTGTGGCTTGAGGACGAGAATCTCGGCATCGACTTCCGAGGCATAGACACGGCAAAAATAAAGATAAAGAATCCTCCTTACGTATATATAAGAGGTGGAGAGAAAAACGAACTGATGAACCTCGCCAACTTCATCGACTTCCGTGGTTACCAGATGGGCATCGCCGCCTCGCAGAACATCTACAAGCAGGACAGCCTCAGTTCAAATGTGAAGCAGAAGGTGTTTATGGAACTCTATGACGCAGTGAACGAAGACACCAAGGCATACTACAAATACTTGTTGGAGCACTACAGCCATCTCACCAGCTGTGTCTCGCTGCTTTCGCGCTTCAACTTCGACAAGGACTCGACACTGATCTTAAACGCACTCGCCAACATAGAGAAGAACAATCCCGGCACGACTGTGGCAAAGGACTGGTTGGCAGACTTGAGAGACCGTCAGGAGAAGACACGCCGCGCCGCAGTGGGTGCCATGGCTCCCGACTTCACTTTCCCTAACGAGAAGGGCAAGAACGTGTCGCTCAGCGACTTCAAGGGCAAGGTGGTGCTCGTGGACTTCTGGGCAAGCTGGTGTGGTCCGTGCCGTGCTGAGATTCCAAACGTGAAGAAATACTACGAGGAGTTTAAGAAGAACAAGAACGTGGTGTTCCTCAGCGTTTCCATCGACAGCAAGAAGGAGGCATGGGAGAAGGCTCTGAAGGAAGAGCAGATGCCGTGGCGGCAGTTGCTCGCTCCAAACTCCGGACGTGACGCCATGGACAAATACCAGTTCAACGGCATACCATATATTATTGTAATAGGCAAGGACGGAAAAATATTCCGCAACCATCTGCGTGGCGATGCCATCAGACAGGCAATCGTAGATGCGTTGGCAAAGTAAGCCGCCAGCATATTATAGCCAAGCCAAGGGTGTTAGGGAATGAACCTTAGCACCCTTGTTCTGTTTCAAAATAACATTTTTGTAGGTTTTTGTGGCTTTTTTCTAAATTCTTGTCACCTTTTTTGCCTTTTGAGGTGTATTAAGGTTAAAAGGACAAAAATATGAACGACAAAAGTAACATAAACGAACTTGTTGCAAAACGCATCCTCGGAGCTTCCACTCCGGAAGAGGACAGGTTGCTCGAAAACCTGCTCGGCGAAGATCCCGAACTGAAGTCGAAGGTAGAAGGAATGTTTGACAACGAGGCTTTCCTCACGCGCTACAGGCAGTTTGCCGCCATAGACAAGAGGAAAGCCAAGAAACGGTTTTTCGACATACACGAGTCGCGACCCGCATCAGCCGTTGCCCATACGGCAACTGTTTGGCTGAAACGAATAGCAAGCGTGGCTGCCGTTGCCGTTGTAGGCATCGTGCTGTGGCACTTGGCTATGGACAACAGAAAATCCGCCACTCCGCAGATAGACGAGAAGGCAATCGTAGCGATGGAGAAACTGGAGAAATCGGGTATCAACGAGGCTACGCTCCTCATCAAGGGTGCCAAGGCATCAAACGTCAGTTCTGCCACTGCCGCCGCCGAAATAATGATGAACAACAGGGACGCGGCTGAGGAAGTGCAGGATACAGACACACCAGAGGCAACACTCGTAACCCACCACGACAAGGAGTTCTGGATGGTGCTCGACGACGGCACCCACGTACATCTTAACTACAACTCAAGCCTTACCTACCCGATGCACTTCAACGGCAAGGAACGCCGTGTGTTTCTCGAAGGCGAGGCATACTTTTTTGTGGCAAAGGACAACACCCATACGTTTGTTGTCTCCACGCCCTATGGCGACATACGCGACTACGGCACAGAGTTTTGTGTAAACACCAAACCGCGACAGGGCTGCGCCAGCGTGGTGCTCGTGAAAGGAAAGGTGGGCGTGGTGCCAAGCAATGGCAGGGAGACAATACTTCGCCCCGGCGAGAAAGCCGAGTTTACAGGCAATCACCGCGTCACGGTGTCGAAGGTGGATGTGGAGCCATACGTGGCGTGGAACACAGGACAGTTTTTCTTCGACGGCTGCTCGCTTGAGGAACTTACCGATGTATTCTCGCGGTGGTACAACATAGGCGTGGTGTTTGAGTCGGACGACATAAAGACGATGCGCTTCACGGGCGACATTAACAAGTATGACGACATACTTCCCACCATCCACGCCATAAAGGAAGTGACAGGAGTGGACATCACCCTTCGCGACGGAGTGATGACAATAAAGGGAAAGGAATAACGACAAGATAATTTATTTACAAAAAAAGAGAGAATATGAAGCATTTCTTAACTTCCAAAAGGACGCTATGTTCACTGCTTTTCGCATTGTGCGCCATAGCTCCATGGACTATTGAGGCTACGGCACAACGCAGCCCCAATGTGACGATCAAAATGACGTCAGCCACAGTGAAGAACTTTTTCGCCGAGCTGAAAAAGCAGACCGGCCTTGACTTCATCTGCAGCACCGACCTTGCCGAGTCGCTGCCAAAGGTGTCGCTCAACGCACAGGACAAGCCGGTACGCGAGGTGCTCGACGAAGTGATGGACAAGCTCAACTGCAGCTACTCCATTGAAGGAAACATAGTGACCATTAAGAAACGTCAGACGGGCAACATGCTCACAGGACGCGTGGTTGACGAAAACGGCGAGGCTCTCGTGGGTGTTTCCGTCACCATTCCCGGCACCAACGTAGGCACTGTTACAGACAGCGACGGTCGATTCGCCCTACGTGTGGCTCCTGCACAGCGAGGAAAGAACGTCAGCATTTCCTATCTCGGCATGAAGACCCAGACCTTGCCTATGCGTCGCCTGCAGACATCGAAGGTGATTACACTCGAACCCGACGCCAACCTCATGGACGACGTGATTGTGACTGGTTATCAGACCATATCGAAGGAACGTGCCACGGGATCGTTCGGCACCATGACAAGCAAGCAGATTGACGGAAAGCTCAACGCCGACCTCACGCAGAAACTCGAAGGCCAGATAGCGGGTGTGGTTCTCGACAAGGACGGAAACCTTTCCATCCGTGGTATCGCTACACTGAACGCCGCCACACAGCCGCTCATCGTTGTCGATGGCTATCCTACAGAGTGCCAGCTCAGCGAGCTCAATCCTGACAACATTGAGAACATCACTGTGCTGAAAGACGGAGTGGCAGCCTCAATCTACGGTTCTCGTTCTGCCAATGGTGTCATCATCGTCACCACGAAGAACGGTGCCGAAGGAAAGACAAAGCTCAGCTACCGAGGAAGCTTTAAGTTTGAGTCAAAGCCAAACCTCGACGACCTGCACATGGCGTCAACATCCGACTACATCGACGCGGAACTTGCGCTCTACGATCTCAATCCCAATAGCTCATCTTACAACATCGCCTACAGAACCGCTAACCAGAGCGACGTTGACTACCTGCTGACACAGCGCAAGGCAGGAAAGATTAGCGAATCGGAATTTACTTCCGCCATCGACAAGCTACGTGGCAACAACGTGCTGCGCGACATGGAGAAATACATGTTACGCACTGCATTCACACAGACCCACAACATCGGCATCAGCGGCGGCAACAAGGTGAACAAATACAACCTTGCGGTAAACTACACAAAGAACCGTGCGTCTTACATAAACACCGACAACGACCGACTGCTCGTTGACCTTAAGAACGAATGGAATCCATATAAGTTCCTGACCGTAGGCGTGGCGGCCAACGTCAACTACTCACGTTCTAATTCTCCAAGAACCTCTTTCCAGACGTTCACCGACTATTCCAGCTATCTGAAACCCTACTCCCGACTGGCTGACGACAACGGTAACCTCCTGAACATACGTACTGTCAGTGCCGCAACAGCCGACCTCTACAGTTCGGTCAGCGGACTTAAGGACACCGACTACAATCCCGTGACCGATGCCTACGAGGACTACAACAAGACCACCAGTTTCGCGGCACGCTTCAACGGCTTCCTGCGCTTCAAAATCATCGACGGACTTACCGCAGAGGTGGGAGGCAACTGGACTCGAGGCAACTCTACGAGCAAGAGCATATCGACAGCCAACAGCTACCGCATGCGCCTTGCCTTCAACAACGGTACCTCGATGAGCAACATCTCAAACCACTATGTTCCCGACGGCGACATGATTGACGAGACCCGCTACACCAACGAGAACTGGACAGTGCGCACACAGGTGAACTTCAACCGCACGTTCGGCAAGCACCGCGTAACGGCACTTGCAGGTAACGAGGTGCGCCGCATAACCTACGACAACAACACCTACGCCACTCGTCTCGGCTACAACTCCACAGCAGGCTCGTTCACGCCAGTCAACATCAAGGACTTCGTGTCAGGTGTTTACAACCAAGACATGCTCAACGGCAACGACCTTGCATGGTATCTCAAATATGGTAGCTACGGCATCAGCGACAACCGTTTCGTGTCGTGGTATTTCAATGGATCATACGAGTTCGACGACCGCTACATCATCAGCGGAAGTATTCGTGAGGACCTTACCAACTTCTTCGGCACCGACCCGAAATATCGCCACAAGCCAATGTGGTCTGTGGGTGGAACATGGAAGGTGAACAACGAGAAATTCTTCAACGTTGAATGGATCGACCGATTGAATGTGCGTGCATCCTACGGCGTGAACGGTAACATCTCGCTCACCGACGGTCCTTACCTTATTCTCAGTGCCGGTTCATACAACCCGACGACAGGTGGCGTGTCAAACGGCATTTCTTCCTTCCCCAACAACTCACTGCGCTGGGAGAAGACCACGACCAAGAACATCGGTATCGACATCAACGTGCTCAACAACCGCTTGGGCTTCAGCTTCGACTACTATCACAAGAAGAGCACCGACCTGCTCGCCTCTGATGCCGTTGACCCGACTCTCGGCGTTTCGTCAATCAGAAAGAACGTTGGTTCTATACGCAACCAGGGATTCGAGTTCGCCATCAACGGCACTCCCGTAAAGTCGCGTGACTTCCGTTGGGACGTTACTTACAACCTCTCGTTAAACAAGAACGAGGTGCTCGAATACAATGTTAACCGCAAATACCCGACATCTTGGGCTTGGGTGACACCAATTCATGCCGCAGGCTATCCTATGTACGGACTCTTCGGCTACAACTTCGCAGGACTCGACGACAAGGGACAGACCTTGATCTTCGGAGCCGACGGCGAAAAGAAACTCGCCTCTGCTTGTACTGTTGACGACATCGTCTATCTCGGCACCGCAGTGCCAAAGACCGACATGGCACTGACAAACAACTTCTCTTACAAGAACTGGAACCTCTCGTTCATGTTCATTGCCAAACTTGGCCATAAGTATCGTAAGGACGTGTTCCAAGGCTCCAACATCAACAGCCGCCACGTAGCAGAACGTTGGCAGAAGGCAGGCGACGAGGCAACGAAAATCTATCCGGTGCTTAAGTCGTGGAACATGGACATGTTCTACTTCCCGTTCTGCGACATCAACATAGGCAACGCAAGCTATGCCAAGCTGCGTGACCTGACCCTCACCTACAACTTCGACAACTCGCTCACCAAACTCATCGGCATGAGCGACGCAAAGGTATATCTCCAGGCACGCAACCTCTTCCGCATCACGGCAAGCGACTGCGATATTGATCCTGAGACCTTCGAACTGAATTACAGCGGAGGAATGAACGACTCATCAAACGCAGGATATGCCTCACTGCCAATGAATCCGGAGTTCTACATCGGTCTTACATTCAGTTTCTAACCCTTACAATAGAACACTATGAAGAAATTAAAATATATCTTCGCGGCAACTCTCGCCGCAACGCTCGCGTCCTGCGACAACTTCCTCGACGTGAAGCCCGTGGGAAAGATGATTCCCACAGAGGTGTCTCAGTTTGAGAACATTCTCAACAACAGTCTCACCGTTGACCCTTACTTCATGATGGACAACAACCGCAGCTGCTTCTACGCTGCCATGGCTGACAACCTCACCATCACGGAGAACCTGGCAAAGTACCAATACACTGCCACCTTCCCAAACCTTGAGAACCTGGCTGCCTACATTTTCTACTCGCCAGTGCTGGATCCGATCAACACACCATTCACCTGGACCTACAGTTACAAGGCTCTCGGTTACTTCAACAACGTAATCGACGGAGTGACAGCCATCGACAGCGAGTCGGCTTACGCAAAAGGAGTTATCGCACAGGCACGACTCGGACGCGCTTGGCAGATGATGAACATGGCCCTATGCTACGGTCCTATGTACCAGGCTGGAGGTGCCAACGACACTAAGGTGATTCCATACCGACTCTCGGGCGACCCAACCGTAGGCAATGGAGACCTCAACACAACAGCCGAGATTTTCGAGCTTGTGAAGGCAGACCTCGACTATGCTTGTGAGAACTGTCCAAACACCGTGGCAAACCATAGCCGTGCCGACAGAGCCTGCGCCTACGCACTGCGTGCAGAATACTATATGTACACACGCGACTGGCAGAACATGCTCGCCGACACACAGAAGGCATGGGAACTTGCCATTGCCAACAGTGGCAGCGCTGACAAACTCATCTACAACTACAACGACTTCTACTACGAGGCACTCACCGAAATCAACCCGCCAGAGGGTTGTTCACCTGAGCCTTATATGACACTGCGCGGTCCTGACACTGACTTCGAGCAGACTACTCACCGTGAGATTCTGCTCTACCGCTCAGTACCAAGCGGAACTACCACCACTAAGTATGTGCCTTCAGAAGACTGGAAGTCTATCTTCGACTTCGACCACGACCTCCGCTGCAAGAAGTTCTTCTTCGTTGTTGAAGGCTATCACACCACCTACGGCGACATCACTGTTGACGATGGTCTGCAGATCAACGACTACCGCTCCTACAACATGCAGACCACCGAAGGACTTACCTATCCCCAGTTGCTGCTCGAGAAGGCTGAGGCAGAGGCACGCACAGGCAACACTTCAGCTGCCTTGCAGAGTCTTAACCTCCTGCGCAAATATCGCTACAACTACGGCGATGGTGTTAGCACTGACTTGAAGAACGGTAGCTCAATGTCAGCCGACCAGCTCCTCAACGAGATTCTGACCGAGCGCCGCCGCGAGCTTCCTCTCGTGTCGTTCCAGCGTATGCTCGACCTCAAGCGTTATGCCTACGACACAGGCAAGCCATGGAGCAAGAGCGTGATTGAGCACAAGATTGGCACCAAGACCTACAGCAAGCCCATCACCGACGCTTATTTCCAGTCGCTGCCAATAGACAATGCCATCATTGAGTATAACCCGCAGTGGGGTCTGCAGACCAACACCACCGAGTTTGCTCCTTACAGTGCATGGTAGAAATAAACAGCACACAAAGATAATAGGCCAAATAAACTCTCTCTCTTAATTTTATTGCAATAGGGTGGTGACTACCGGAAAATCGGTGTCACCACCTTTTTTCATTTCTTTTACTCCACTTTGGGAAGTAAAGAGAGTTATTAGAACACACCTATAATGAACAGAAAAACGTGACGAGGAACGGGACGGAGAAATCGACACAGAAACCGTGGAAGATGGATACGACAACAAAGTCCTGTCCTGATGCCCTGGTTATAATAGGCAGTGTGGTGTCCATTGTTGTTGCTCCTCCCATGGTGATGGGAGCCAACTTGCCAAACCAACGTGCGAAGAGTGGGGCGCAAAGCAGTGTGAGTATCTCTCGCATGATGTTGGCGAGAAGGGCAATGGTGCCAAGCTCGGCTCCCCTATATTCGGTTATGAAGATGCTCGACAGTGAGTAGTAGCCAAAGCCTGAACCTATTGCCATACAGTCGAACAAGTGGCGGTGGGGAAGAAGGAGGGCTGCAGCCGCAGTTCCGGCAAGCGTGCCAAAAATGGTCATCAAGGGGAGTAGCATCAGTCGTGGATTCACCTTCCTGAAACTGCTGAGAATCCCGGAGTCGCTGCCTATGCCGATTCCCACACAGAACATCAGCGCGCAAAGGGCATAGTAGCTTACGTCGCTCTCTACAAAGCTCTGTGGCACTATGGACAACAGTCCCGCGACGATGCCGAGGGCAAAGAACCCCACAATAATAAGGCTGCCTTTCATGCCTTGCCTCCTTTCGAAACATGGTTCCATAACCACCAGGAGGCGAGGACGCTGCCTACGGAGCCGCCTATGGTGAGCACCAGTGCCTCCACGCCAAGGTTCTGAAGACCTCCGATTATCTTTGGATTAGTGCCTACCTCAATTCCAAGGAGGAAGAGAAGTGCCCAGATGAGCACTGTGATTATTTTGGAGATAGCTGCGGTGTTTCTGCCACGAAGCAGGTAGCCGAGACCGATGCCGCAAAGCATGATTGATACTATTATCAGCATAAGGGTTATACGTTTTGTTCTTCAATTTAAAAAAAATCCACATATTGGAAAACGTGTAACAAGTGGATTTTATTGTGTCGTTCAAGTACTCCGTTGGAATTACGTGGAGATTACTTTCAAATTCCATACTTGTTGCACGGCAAGAAGACAAATGAAAAAGGGTTGACCCCAAAGTCAACCCTTTTGATGTTATTAGCTTGCTAAGATTGAATTACTGAGCGAGCTTGCCGTCTGAACCGAGTACGTTCACAATCTTGTGGATGTACATCTTCTTCATGTTCTCGCGAGCTGGCTTCAGATACTGACGTGGATCGAAGTCACCAGGATGCTCAGCGAGGTGCTGACGGATGGCGGCTGTCATGGCGAGACGTGAGTCAGAGTCGATGTTGATCTTGCAAACTGCTGACTTGGAAGCCTGACGGAGCTGGTCTTCTGGAATACCGATAGCGTCTGGCAACTTACCACCGAACTTGTTGATTGTAGCAACCTCGTCCTGTGGAACTGAAGATGAACCGTGGAGAACGATTGGGAATCCAGGGAGCTTCTGCTCAATCTCGGCGAGGATGTCGAATGCCAATGGAGGAGGAACGAGCAGACCTGTCTTCGGGTCGCGTGTGCACTGTTCTGGTGTGAACTTGTATGCTCCGTGAGAAGTACCGATGGAGATAGCGAGAGAGTCGCAACCTGTGCGTGTAGCAAAGTCGATAACTTCCTCTGGCTTTGTATAGTGTGACTCAGCGGCAGAAACCTCGTCCTCAACACCTGCGAGAACGCCAAGCTCAGCCTCAACAGTCACGTCGTACTGGTGAGCGTATTCAACAACCTTCTTTGCGAGAGCAACGTTCTCCTCGTATGGGAGGTGAGAACCGTCGATCATGACAGAAGAGAAGCCCATGTCGATGCAGTCCTTGCAAAGCTCGAAGCTGTCTCCATGGTCGAGGTGAAGAACAATCTCTGGATGCTCGCAGCCGAGTTCCTTTGCATACTCTACAGCACCCTGTGCCATGTAGCGGAGGATAGTGGCGTTGGCATAGTTGCGTGCGCCCTTAGACACCTGCATGATAACTGGAGACTTTGTCTCAACAGCAGCCTGTACGATAGCCTGCATCTGCTCCATTGTGTTGAAGTTGAATGCTGGGATTGCATATCCACCAGCTACGGCTCTTTTGAACATCTCTCGTGTGTTCACGAGACCCAATTCTTTGTAACTTACCATAATAATTAATTTGTATATTTATTGTTAATTTGAAATTCTGTCTTTCTTTTCGGCTACAAAGTTAATATTTTAATTTCTGAAAAGCAAGAGTTTTGTCATTTTTTAAACCTTTATAGCTACTGTTTTTCACATAAATCAAATATTATGTTACGCTTTGACCTCAATTTGCAACGTGGAGTTTGCAAAATTCAGAACGTGTAGTCGAAATACTGGAAGTCGGCGGAGCCGGTGCCGGTGGCGTAGATGCCGAGCAGGATGCCGGTGAAGCCGCCTACCACTTCGGTGCTCATGAGCTGTGGTGCTATGCTGCCGAGGGGCTTGAGCGACTTGGCATCCTTGCCGCAGAGGAACTCATAGGCTTCGGGCGTAGCACGGAGCACGAGCTGCTGTTTGGGGCTGTCTAACCACAATGTTTCCTCAGTCTTCTCAAGAGTCTTCATGCGGTAACGGACAGTGGCATAGAGCCTGCCGTCTGTAGCTCTGCCAACGAGTAGCTCGCAGTGTCCGTCGTGAATCTGATATGCAGTGAGACCTGCCTCGTCGCCTGGCTTCAGCAGTGTGGCGTCGATGCCCACGCTGACGGTCATGTCGGCATGCTGCTGGCGGCGTCCCATGAATGTGGGTCGGTCGTTATCGGTGAGTGTGCTCTTTGAGCCGTGCAGACGTAGGGTTTTTCCACGATGTTCGTATTTTGTGGAGTCGGGATTCTGTATGAACACCCACTCTGGTCCCATCGTCTTGAAACCTTTTGCCGCCGAATTGGCTATGGATGTCTGGGGAAGAGAGGCGAAGTCGGTGTCTTTTGTTACAGCCTGAAGCGGTTTGCCGTGGTTGACCACCGGCCATCCTTGGTCGTCCCACTCCACTGGCACGAGGAAGGTCTCGCGTCCGAGATGATGATAGGAACCATTGTAGAAACGGAAGGCGAGGAAGGTCATCCACCACTGCCCGTTGGTGTCTTCCACGAGGTCGCCGTGACCGGTGCCCTGCACCTGGCTGTCCTGTGCCGCCATACAGCAATGGGTGAAAATAGGGTTGCGTGGGCAACTCTCGTATGGTCCGTAGATGTTGCGGCTACGGGCTATGGTGAGGCTGTGGGCTATCTCTGTTCCTCCCTCGGAGATGAGCAGATAGTAGTATTCGCCTTTCTTATAGATATGAGGTCCTTCGGGATAGCGTCCACCGGTGCCTTGCCAGATTCCTCGGCTTTCGGTGAGTTGCTTGCCTGTGCTGGGGTCTATTTCACAGAGAGTTATGGTGTTGTCGGGATTGCTCACCATGTAGCATTTCCCGTTCTCGAAATATAACGAGGGGTCGATGCCTTGCTGTTGCAGCCATATAGGATCGCTCCACGGACCTTCGGGCGACGAGGCTGTGACCATGAAGTTGCCACCGTTGCCAACGTTGGTGGTAATCATGTAGAAAGTGCCGTCGTTGTAGCGGATTGTCGGTGCGTAGATGCCCAACCACGACGAGGCTCCCTTCAGCGGCAGTTGGTTCTCACGGTCGAGCACATTGCCTATTTGCTCCCAATGCTTCATGTCGCTGCTTTTGAAAATGGGCACTCCAGGAAAATATTGGAACGAGGAGTTGACGATATAGTAGTCGTTGCCCACGCGGCACACCGATGGGTCGGGATGGTAGCCGGGGATGAGCGGATGGGCGTGGGCTTTGTCGCATGCAGAAAATGCCTGGCTGCAGCAGGCTAAGGCTGCAAATGCCATTGTGATGATTCTTTTCATTTTTTACGTCTTGGCTTTAGTTATTATTGATAACGACACCAATCTGCCGTTTTCCGTCCATCATTATTTTCAAAGGATGGTCGAAGCGGACGTGGCGTACAAATGTTGTTTCTTCTATTGCTGGCATCTGGTCGAGAAGGTCCTGACGGAAGATGCCGTCGTTGTTGTAGGTGTTGATGGTGAAATAGCCAACGCCGAAGGAAGTGAGGTTTTGGAAGAAGTGGGTGCCTTGGCTTGGGTCAACACGGTAGTTCTTAAGGCCTGCCTCCACAATGAGGCGTGCTCCGCTGATGTGCGGCCACTTCACGGGAATGCCTAACCAGTAGTCGCTTGACCCCCAACGTCCGGGACCAACGAGTATGTAGCCTCGTTTCTCGTCGAGGAAGCGTCGGTTGATGCGCTCTATCTCTTCGGCTATGGCTGGATTGTTGGCTGCCGTGAAGTCTTCTCCTGCCTTTACATACACCACGTCGCACACTTCCTCGCTGATGCCGTGTCCGAGTGAGTTGTTGGAGCGCAGCAGGCACTTGTCGTCTGGTATGGCGGCAATGTCCTCCTCAAGCATTTGCTTGCTGTCAACAATGGGTCGTATCTGCAAGAGGTAGAACTCTCCCGTGCGGTCGTTGTTGATGTTGCAGGCGAACTCTATCTCCACGGGACGTTTCATGTCGCCAGCACCGAACGTCTGCGCCATCTGCAACAGTTCGGGCAATGGAAACACGCCTTGCTGCAGCACTCCGCAGAAGGAGATTACCTTGCGTCCTCCCTCATAGATGCCGTCGCGGATGACCTGGTCGTAGGGGTCGTAGGTAGATGCAATGTAGTTCAGCGAACCGTCTTTGTCGGCTTCTTTCACACGAAGGTTGAGGATGTTGAAACCGTCATCGACCTTGAAGTCCTCGCTGACGTTTTTCATGTCGAGGGCATAGAAGCGTGTCTGAGTCTCGCGCAGTGCCGTCTCCATCTCGCTCGTCTGAAGCACCTGATGCGGATGGTAAGGACTAACTCTAAGGGTCTGTCCTCCATCGACGATATATTTTCCAAGACCGAGGGCGAGGCTTGCTATGCCTTCTTCCGCCTTCTCGTCGCCAATGGGATAGTAGTTGATGGAGCGCAGCACGCCGCTGAAGTTGGGATAATAGCGGTCGCCGTATTGCTTGCCTACTACTTCCTGTAGTATGACCGCCATCTTTTCTTGGTCTATCACGTTGCTCGTGGCGGTCATATATGCCTTTGAATCCTTGTAATATACAGAGGCATACACGCCCTTGATAGCACAAGCCAACATGCGGAGCATCTCGTACTTGTCGTCACGGTAGGGTACCATATATGTGGAGTAGATGCCGGCGAAAGGCTGATAGTGGCTGTCTTCGAGCAGCGACGAAGAACGCACGGCTATAGGTGACTTCACCGCATCGAAGAAGGTGAAAAAGTCGGCAATGAGAGAGTCGGGCAGCTGGGCATGCAGGAAATGGCTAAGGATGACATCGTCGGGAGCGTCGCTGAGGGCAATCTGGTAGAGGTTGTTCTTGTCCATGAACTCGTCGAAGATGTCGGTGCAGAGCACCACGGTTCGTGGTATCGATACCTGCACACCCGGCAACTGGTTCATCTCAGGGTGGCGCTTTATTATGTTGTCAAGAAATGCCAGTCCGCGTCCCTTTCCGCCAAGTGAACCGTCGCCGATGCGTGCGAAATGGCTGTAGGCGTCGAACTTGCCACGGTCGAACACCGCCACCACTCCGATGTTCTTCATGTGTCGGTACTGTACAATGGCGTCAAAGATGATCTGTCGGTGTGCCTGTACGTCCTGCAGTTTGTGCCATGTGACGTGCTTAAGGAAAGCCGACACGGGGAAGATTGCCCTTGCACAGAGCCATCGGCTCATGTGGTTGCGTGAGATGTGGTAGAGCATCGAGTCGTCGGGAATCTTGAAGATGTTGTCCTGAAGTTCCTTCAGTGACCGTATGCGCATCACCTCGTTGCCCGTTGAGGGGTCGCGGAAGATGAAGTCGCCAAAGCCCATGTGCCTCTCCATGAGGTTGCGCAGGTCGATGTTCATCTTCTTGGAGTTTTTATCGACGAAGCGGAAACCTTCCTTTTCGGCTTTCAGCCTGTTGTCGGTCTCGGAGCTTTGCAGAATAAGAGGCACGAACTCGTCGCGACGGCGAATCTCGCGCAGCAGTTTCAGTCCTGCCTCAGCGTCTTTCTCGCCGTCCTTGGGGAAACGTGTGTCGCTGATTACTCCAAGCGTGTTGTCGTGGTAGCGCTCGTAGAGTTCCATTGCCTCCTCGTAGTTGCGTGCCAACACCACCTTGGGTCGTCCTCGCTTGCGTTGCGAGGCTGCGTGTGGGTTTAGAGCCTCAGTGGAGAAGCGTTTGCTCTGCAGCAGTATGTAGTTGTAGAGATTGGGAAGTATGGAGGAATAGAACCTTATGCTGTCTTCGACGAGCAGAATCATCTGTACTCCTGCCTCGTTGATGTCGTGGTCGATATTCATCTTGTCCTCTATCAGTTTTATGATGGAGAGGATGAGGTTGGTGTTGCCAAGCCAACAGAAGATGTAGTCGAACATCGAGAGATCCTCGTCCTGCATACGTCGGGTTATGCCGTGAGAGAATGGCGTGAGCACTACGCACGGAATGTTTGGCGAGTCGGCCTTTACCTTTCTTGCCACGTCGAAGGCATCGTTGTCGGCATTTCCCGGCATGCAGATTACGAGGTCGATGTCGGTGTTGCGCAACACCTCGTTTGCCTCTTCCGTAGTACTGACCTGTGTGAAGGTTGGCGGATAGCGCAAGCCGAGATCCATATATTCGTCAAAAATTTTCTCGTCAACGCGTCCGTCGTCTTCGAGCATGAAAGCGTCGTAGGGGTTGGCGACGATGAGCACGTTGAAGATGCGTCGTGTCATGAGATTGACGAACGACACGTCGCGCAGATAGAATTTATTCCATTCCTGTGGTATGTTTGAGTTCATTCTTTAACCTCCCAATGCATTATCTTTGATATTTGTGGTATCAGTGTCATTGCTATTTTAGTCTGTCCCTGATAGTTAGGGTGCCAGTCTGATCCAAGGTCAACGTCCTCGTTGATGATATTGTTCATCGTTGTTGCGAAGTGGACGTTGGGGAAACGGTTGGCTGTGCTCTCCTTGAGTAACTGTAAGGCAGCACGCAGATATTCGGTGGAAGAGTGGGGAGTGATGCAGAGTATTGGCACGTTGTCGTAGCGGCTGCTGATAGTCTCTATCATCTTTATGTATGCCTCAACGTAATTCTTCGCTTCGGGTATAGCCGTTGGGGAGAAATCGTTGGTGCCGATGTTTATTGTCACGATATCGGGCTTGCGCTGGTCGTAGTTGAAGGGAGTGGTGGCAAACTGGTCGTAGAGTTGTGTGTAGCGTGTTGACATGTTCACAGGCGACTGCTGTTCCTTGTCGCCCCAGTTTCTCACCATGCCGTTGCCTGAATGGGCAATGATGCGGTAGTCGGCGTCGAAATAGCGTGCCATGATGGGAATATAGGCCTTGTAGCAGTTCTCCGTTTCGAGTTTGAAGGGCTCGCTGGCTTTCAGCCCTTCTGTTCCGTAGCCTACTGTGTAGGAGTCGCCGTATGCCTCTATCAGTCGTGACTTCGGCGCGACAACGGAAAGGGTGGCTTTATTGTCAATCACC
This sequence comes from uncultured Prevotella sp., assembly GCA_945637645.1. Taxonomy (GTDB): domain Bacteria; phylum Bacteroidota; class Bacteroidia; order Bacteroidales; family Bacteroidaceae; genus Prevotella. Next base: position 2,576 of record CALZDK010000007.1, on the reverse strand, counting down.
ACTGAGTGTATTGTGGTGCAGCCATATTCGCCCTCGGTGCATTTCTGTAGCATCAGTTCGTGCTCTCCCTTTGGCAGTTTCTCCGCCAGCATGATGGTTTGTGGATTGGTGCCTGTGATTAGGATTTTCTTTGTCACCCGTCCGTCGATGATGACATTATAGTAGCTCTTGCCTGTCTCGGAAGCCACAACGCCAATGCGTCCGCCCGTGAACCGTGTTTTCATATAGGTGCCTACCCAGTCGTAGCGCACACTGCCATCGGCGAGTGTCTCTGTACGTCCAACAAACGAAATGTTTTTGTCGTTTGCCTTAACTTGCTTATCTGCAGCCGACGCAAGCGCAGACAATAGAAGGAATGCGATTGTTAACAGTTGTTTTATCATAATTGTGGTTTTTTTGTTATAGGCTGCAAACTTACAACTTTTTTTCCAATTATGATACAAAAAAGCGAAAAAAGTTTCCCTTTCGCTGATATTTTCTCTATTGTTCAGCCTTATTTGTCCTTATTCCGTTTTTGCGATACCCTCGATTTATGGGGATTCTTGTCTATTTCGTCAAATACGGAGGCTTGTGGGTGAGAGACAACCTGGTGGTTGCCGACTGAGTTTTTTTTCTCGGCTGGTGCCTGCTGTTTGTTTTTCGTTGAGTTGTCGCCAAGCTTGTGCAGTGGTTTCGACTCCTTGTGCTGCGCCTTTTTCATGTCTTGCCACACTGGGGTCATCACAGGACCTGGGTCTTGAGTGTCGAAGTCTATCTCGTAGAGTCTCTTGTCCTCCTTAGGCTTGAATGGTATGATGAGGTCTTCAGCCAGTTCCACTGTCACCATTGCCACACCCTGTGAAAGTATGCCAAGTTCCTTTGCTGCACCCCAAGAGAGGTCGATGATGCGTCCGCGTCCGTACGGACCGCGGTCGATCACCTTCACCACTACGGATTTCCCGTTCTGCACGTTGGTCACCTTCAGCATCGTGCCGAATGGATGTGTTCTATGCGCGCAAGTCAGGCTGTCGTGATGCAGTCGTTCGCCGCTGCTTGTGCGTGAGCCTGTAGCTCGTTTAGAATAATAGGAAGCCTTACCCTTCTGCGGTTCTTGGGCGAAAATAAATGAAGAGTGAAGAATGAAGAATGGAGAATGGAGTAATGCCACCAATGCCAAAGTCCGTTTTAGGACGTTGGAAACAATAAATAGATATGTTTTTTTGCTTAGCTCATTCTTCATTCTTCACTCTTCTTTTTATACGATTCCCTGTGCCATCATAGCGTTTGCAACCTTCATGAAGCCGGCAATGTTGGCACCTTTCACATAATTGATGTAGCCGTTAGGTTCCTTGCCGTATTTCACGCACTGTTCGTGGATGTTGTGCATAATCTGGTGGAGGTTCTTGTCAACCTCTTCCTCGCTCCAACTCAGACGGATGGCGTTCTGGGTCATCTCAAGGCCTGATGTTGCCACACCACCGGCATTGACTGCCTTGCCAGGTGCGAAGAGTTGACCTGCGGCGATGAACTTGTCAACGGCCTCTGCAGTGCAACCCATGTTAGACACTTCGGCTACGAGCAATGGCTTGTTGGCAAGAAGAGCGTCGGCATCTTCGCCGCTCACCTCGTTTTGTGTGGCGCATGGCAGTGCTATGTCGCATTTCACTTCCCATGGACGCTTGCCAGGAACGAAAGTTGCCTCCGGGAATTCTTCTGCGTATGGTGCGCACACGTCGTTGCCGCTGGCACGAAGCTCAAGCATGTAGTCAATCTTTTCGCCGCTGATTCCCTCCGGGTCGTATATGTAGCCATCGGGACCTGATATCGTGACAACCTTTGCTCCAAGTTGTGTGGCTTTTGTTGCGGCACCCCAAGCCACGTTGCCGAAACCGCTTATGGCTACGGTCTTGCCCTTGATGTCAAGTCCGTGTGTCTGTAGCATCTCGTTGACAAAATAGAGAGCTCCGAAACCTGTTGCCTCAGGACGAATCTTCGAGCCGCCCCATTCCAAGCCCTTTCCAGTGAGCACTCCGCTCCACTCGTGTGTCAGTTTCTTATACATGCCAAAGAGATATCCAATTTCACGCGCTCCCACGCCGATGTCGCCTGCAGGAACATCCTCTGAAGGACCAATAACCTTGTGGAGCTCGGTCATGAATGCCTGGCAGAAGCGCATAACCTCGTTGTCGGAACGTCCGCGTATGGAGAAGTCAGAGCCTCCCTTTCCACCGCCCATTGGCAGTGTGGTAAGAGCATTCTTGAAAGTCTGCTCAAAACCGAGGAACTTGAGTATTGATAGGTTTACCGAGGGGTGGAAACGCAAACCGCCCTTGTATGGACCTATGGCACTGTTGAACTGTACCCTGTAGCCTATATTGACATGCACCTCGCCTTTGTCATCGACCCAAGGCACGCGGAATGTCAGCACTCGCTCGGGCTCTACTATGCGCTCGATAATCTTTGCCTTCTCGAATTCGGGATGCTGGTTATACACATCCTTTACCGACAAGAGGACTTCTCTCACTGCCTGCAGATACTCCAGTTCACCAGGGTGCTTCTGCTCCAGCTGTTGCATAATTTTCTCTACTTCCATAATT
>CALZDK010000006.1 GCA_945637645.1 uncultured Prevotella sp. | reverse complement strand
GTTCGAAGCCGAGGAGGAGTCGCATCAGTGTTGACTTGCCGCATCCCGACTTGCCTACTATTCCCACGTATTCGCCCGGGGCGATGGAGAGGCTTATGTTGTCGAGTACCAACGGGCTGTCGTCGGAGTAGCGGAACGACACCTCGGTCATCTCAATGCTTCCGAACAGTTCATCCACCATTGGGGCGTTTTGTTCCATTTCGGGTGTCTCTTCCAGTATGGGGTTGAGGCTGTCGAGCATTGGCTTTATTTGTGCCATTTCGGGTATTACGGTAATTATTGTCGTTATTGCAGCCGTTATCATGCCGTAGGCGGAGCTGAATGCTATGTAGTCGCTTGTTGTCACTCCGTTGGCGAGTATGAAATAGAAGATGACTGCCGTTCCTCCCACGTTGCACAGTTGCAGCAGGGCAGGTATTAAGCGGCGGTCGAGTGTGGGATTGTAGATGCGATGTGTAGCTTGGGTGTATTTGTCTAACCATAGCGTTAGCGCCCTTCTTTCGCTTCCCGTCAGTTTCAGTTTCTGTATGCCGGCGAACATACCGTATTCCATTCCGCTGAGCTTGTTGTATTTCTCGGTGTATTCGCTCCTTGCCCTGACAATGCTGCGGTAGTATAGCACGAGGGCTATTATTTCCACTGCGATGATGGCAAGCGAGGGCAATGTCACCGACTGGGCGTAGGTGAAAATCTGTGCTACGTAAACAACCGAGAACAGCAGCGTGAGGAATGCTCCTACTATGGTGTCGTTGAGCAGGGAGCAGATTTTGCTTACGTTGTCCAAGCGTGCTGTCAGTTCTCCCGAAGAGTTCTTGGTGAAGAATTTCGGACTGAGGAAGAACGTGCGTGCCATAACGGCGTTTTGCAGGTGCATCTCCACCACGCGGCGTATGCGCTCGGTGCAGAGGTTGCGGGTAAGCGAGAATAGCATTGTTCCGATTCCTGCTCCAGCCAACAGACCGAATATGGGCAGTAGGTCTCTTGCCTCGCCGGTTGGGATGACGATGTCAAATATCATCTTGTTTGCCATTGGCGTGAACATTCCGAACAGGGCGAGCACCAGAGCCGTGGCAAGCAGGAGTGCGAGATTGGTCATAGACATTGACTTGAAGGCAAACTTCAGCAGGTCTCCTTGGCTGAGAGTCTTGTGTGGCAGCGGTTTGCAGAAGGTTATGGCATGTCGGCTCAGCGAACTTGCCATTGCCTTGCGGTTTACGGGTCTTGTTTCGCCGTCTTTGTCGGTGAAGGTGTAGCCGAAGCCCCATCTTGTGGGCAGAAGGGCGGTTAGGTTGCCTTCGCGGTCGTAGCCGAGCATTGGTCCAATGGACTGTTTCCACCAGTTGTCCTTCAGGCTTACTTTCCTCGTGAGTATTCCCTTTGGTCTGAGTATGGCATTGAGTTGTTCCTCAGGAGTGGTCATCTCGCTGTCGGTGAGCTCATATCCTGTCACTCCTAACGCGTCGAGCACACTCCGCATAGCTCCGTGGTCGCTTGGCGGCACGGCATGCCTTTTGCTGCTCCCTATGCCCATGCGTCGGGTGCCTTTCTCGAAAGTTTCTGCTAAGGATGCTTCTTCCAGCAGCTTTCGTTTCTCTATTTGGTCTAAGAATATCGACATAACGTTAAATGCTCTTCATCAGCTCTTTGTACATTCCTTCCTGCGCTATCAGCTCGTTGTGAGTGCCCCGTTGCATTATCTTGCCTTGGTCCATCACGATGATTTCGTCGCAGTCGCGAATGGTGGACAGTCGGTGGGCAACGATAATTTGTGTAGCGCCCATCATTCTCACTGCCTCCATCACGTGTTCCTCCGTAGTGGGGTCGAGTGCGCTTGTGGCCTCGTCCATGATGAGGATGACCGGTTCCCTTGCCAGTGCGGTGGCAATCTCCATTCGTTGCCGTTGTCCGCCGCTGAAGTTCTGTCCTCCCTTTACCAACCGTGTGGAGAAACCTTCCGGTCGGCTGACTATATCTTTCCTTATCTGTGCGTCGTTGCATGCCATCACCATGGTGAAATCCTCAATAGACTGGTCCCACATCCTGATGTTCTGTGCCACGGTGTCGTCGAAGAGCACCACGTTCTGGTCCACCACCGCCACGGAGTTTGTCATCTCCTCGTTGCTTATGGTTTCTATGGGTCGCCCGTCGAAGAGTATCTCGCCGCTCCATGGTTTGTAGAGTCCGGAGATGAGCTTGGCGAGTGTTGACTTTCCGCAACCGCTCGACCCTACGAAAGCCACGCTCTTTCCGGGCATAAGGTGCAGGTTGAAGTCCTCTATCAGAGGTGGTTGCAGCGGGTTGTAACCGAAGGTGACGTGACGTAGCTCCAGTTCTCCTCCGAGTTTTCCCTCAGCCACGCAGTTACCGATTTCGCGCTTGTCGGCAGGATATTTCATTACGTCTTCGATGCTTTCCATCTGCGACCTCATCTCTATCAGTTTCTGGCTTGCCGTCACCACTTCGTTCACTGGGGTCATAAACGATGCCATGAATCCTTGGAAGGCGAGGAGCATTCCTATTGTCAGGTCGCCTTGCAGTATGTAGTATGCGCCGAGCACGAGTACCAACGAGTTTACCAATGTCAGCACCAGTGTGGGCAGCAGTCCCATTCGCAGTTCTTGGACGGTGGCGTCGCCCTCCACGTTGAATTTCTTGCTCCAAAGTCCGCTCCAGTATTCGAAGAATCCTGTTTCGGCTCCCGCTGCCTTTATGCTCTCCATGTTGTCGATACACGACACCGTGGCGTTGTAATATTGTGCCAGTGTGCGCTGTTGGCTTCTCACGAGGTTCACTCGTTTCTCGGCGTAGTATTGCAGCGACATAAGGTTTATCACTACGGCGCCAATGCCTATTATCGTCAGCGGAATGCTGAAGGAAATCATCAGAAAAAGGTAGAGTACAAGCAGCCCGATGTTTATTATCTGTGGGGCGAGCACTGTCACCAACGAGTGTGTAACGCTCTCGTTAAGATGCTGGCGCTGCTGCAGGTCGCCAACATATCGCATGGCGAAGAAAGGCATGGGCAGCGACAGCAGGTGGCGAAGGTAGCCTATGTTGCCCTTTAGTGCGAGCAATCCGGCAATGCGCTTGCTGTAGCGTTCCTTAAACAGGATGAGAACGAAGTCGAACACCGCCACGGCTGCCATGGCTATGAGAAACATCGTCTGCCAGTCGGGGTTGCGGCCGGAGAGAATCTCGTCGGCAAATATTCTTGTGAACATCGGCACGGCAATGGCGACGCATGCCGAGAGCAAACCGAAGGCCAATGTTATCCAGAATGCGCTTGATGCTCCCTTCAGATGATGCTTCACATACTTGAAAATGCTGGTCTTGCTTCCTCCTTTCTCAAACTTTTCCGTCGGTGTGAATTCCAGTGCCACACCGGTGAACGCCCTCGTAAACTCTTCCATCGGCACCTCCACGGGACCTGTTGCGGGGTCGTTGAGGCAGGCCTTGCCTTTCTTGAAGCCACGGAACACCACGAAGTGCTCGAAGTTCCAGTGTATGATGCAGGGCTGCATGCCTTCCAGGGCTTCCGGCTCCACACGGTAGCCGTTTGCCTCCATGCCGTAGCCTCGTGCCGCCCTCAGAATGCTCTTTGCCGAGCTTCCGTCGCGCGACACTCCGCATGCGGTCCTGACCTCCTCCAGCGGCAGCCATTTCCCGTAGTATGCCATTATCATGTCCAGCGAGGCGGCTCCACATTCCACCGACTCCATCTGGATGACCACTGGCACTTTTTTCACCGTGCTTCTCTTGAAAATGCTCATCTTGTCAGTCTCCAATCATATCGTTCACCTTGTCCTCCACGTTGCCTATGAGCACCTCATAGACTTTCTTCTTCGAGGTGATTACCTGCACGTTGCAGAACGTTCCAGTCGGTATCTCTATCTTCTCGGCCTTTTCGCGGCTCCATTTCAGTCCGGACGGTGAGGAAGCCTTGTCCAGCAACACCTTCACCTCGTAGATGGCGTCGTCGGCAGGCAGGAATGCCGCAAGGGCTTCCATCTTCAGCCGTTGTGCCACCTCCTTGCGTGTGGTAGGATATTTCTCTATGCTGATTATCTTTCCGTAGGCATAACCCCACTTCTCCCTTTCCATGTTGGCTGGTGTCACCTGTGCCTGCTGTCCTATCTTCAGTTTCCTCACGTCGCTGAACGAGGCATAGACGAGCATCTCACGGTTCATCCTGTCGCTCTCCTGCGGCATCATCCATACCACAGCTTCCTGGGCATTGAACTGCTCGCCTTCTTGCTTGTAGGTCAGCACCACACCGTCTTTCTGCGCCCTGACGTCGGTGGATGCAAGGTCGGTCCTCACTTCCATCAGCGGTTCGCCTGCCTTCACTTGCCTCCCATGTGCCGTTACAATGCGCTCCACCGTTCCTCCGTATGGCAGCACCAGTGGAGTAGGCTCTCCGTGTGGGAACACCACGCCTTGTGCCGTCACCTTATAGTTCATGGTTCCGAAGAGGCACCAATAGCCTGCCACAGCACACATCACGAGCATGGCGCATAGCACAATGGTGAGCGAGGGCCGTGTTACTCTTGCCGACTCCATTATGTCGTCCTTGGCGTCAAGAGCTTCGAGCGACCTCTTGTTAAATATGTTGTTTTCTGCCATATTAATACCTTTTGTTTATGCTTAATCCGCTACAAAGGTACATCTTTATTATGAAATGACCAAAAAAAAGGCAAAAAAAATGAATTTCTTCAAATCAAACAAAGGCAGTATGCACCCGATAAGGTATAATCAATGTGTTAATTATAGACTTACAACTATCTATATTTCTTACTTGTAATATGAAAAAACAATAAATTTTCCGTCAAAACAACATTATTAACAATATTTATTATTACATTTGCAGCAGATTTTTCACTTAACGCATCATAGTTATGGACATAAACTCTAAATTCAGTCAGGCTGCAGTGATAGCAGCCAGCATAGCGTTCCTCGGAATGTGCATAAAAGCCGGAATCGACGACTTTGCAGACAAAGACCGTAATGTCACCGTGAAGGGACTGGCGGAGAAAGAGGTGGAGGCAGACAAAGTAACATGGCCCATACCGACCAAGGAACTTGGCAACGACCTTCCGGAACTCTACAGCCGCATCAACGCCACTACACAAAAGGTCAAGACCTTCCTTAAACAGCACGGACTGAAGGACGAGGAAATCAGTGTCAATGCGCCCGTTGTGATAGACCTCAATGCCGACCAGTACAACAACAACCTCCGCGCCTTCCGCTACAACATCACGTCCACCATCACCGTCACCTCGCGCAACGTGAAACTCGTCCGCAACATCATGGCTCGGCAGGGAGAACTGCTGAAGCAGGGAGTGGCTGTGGTTGACGGAGGTTACGAGAACCGCACCACATACGAGTTCGTCTCCTTCCAGCAGATGAAACCTCAGATGATGCAGGAGGCAATAAAAAATGCCGAGACCACTGCCGAGCAGTTTGCCAAAAACAGCAAAAGCTCCCTCGACAAGATTATGCATGCCGACCAAGGACAGTTCTCCATCGACGACCGCGACCAGAACACTCCGTACATAAAGAAAGTGCGAGTGGTAACAACGGTGACCTATTCGTTGAAAGACTGACATCGGTCAATAAGAATAAAGCAAATAAACATATCAATAAACTCAACTTTACTCGATTCTTCGGCCAGTGACTGTTGGCTTGCAAGCAGAAAAAAGGAGATAAATGAAGATAAAAGTAGAATTAATCAAAAAATAATAGGAAATGAGAGTAATAATCGAACCCGATTACGGGAAAATGTCAAAATGGGCAGCCGACTACGTTGCCAACCGCATCATTGAGGCGAAGCCCACAGCGGAAAAACCGTTCAAACTTGGTTGTCCCACGGGATCGTCGCCCCTTGGACTATATAAGGAGCTGATAAAGAAGCACAAAGCAGGAGAACTGTCGTTCGCCAATGTCATAACGTTCAATATGGACGAGTATGTCAATCTCGACCAAAACCATCCAGAGTCCTATCACTCCTTCATGTGGAACAACTTTTTCTCCCATATAGACATAAAACCCGAGAACGTGCATATCCTCGACGGCAATGCCGACGACCTTGTAAAGGAATGCGACGACTACGAGAAAGCCATAAGGGACGCTGGAGGCATCGATCTCTTCATGGGCGGAGTGGGACCCGACGGACACCTCGCCTTCAACGAACCAGGCTCTTCGCTCACCTCACGCACACGAATAAAGACCCTTGCCACCGACACCATAATAGCCAACAGCCGATTCTTCGACGGTGACCTCAGCAAGGTTCCAACGCAAGCGCTTACTGTTGGCATCGGCACCGTGATGGATGCCAAGGAAGTACTCTTGGTTTGCAACGGTCACCACAAGGCGCGTGCCTTGAAACACATCATCGATGGCGACATCTCCCACAAATGGACCGCCTCGATGTTGCAAATGCACCCAAAGGCAATAGTTGTGTGCGACGAGGCTGCCTGCGACGAACTCACCGTAGCAACCTACAAATACTATCTCGACAAAGAGCGCGGAAATCTATAAGTTGAAAATTGGACATAGAATATTAAATCTTGAAAGTTGAATTGTTGCGACACTTAAACACGCAGCAATTCAACTTTATGAGTTGTTACTTCAGATTGTCTGAAAGAAAGTCTTTCTGCGCTTGCAGGTCTTATTAAAGAGGGACAATGGTCGGTTTGCCAATAATGCATTTACATGCACAAATGCACGAAGTTTTAAAGGCTCGTATATATACAACTGTGTGTGCTCCGTCCGAAACCTTCTGATGTGCGTCCGAAGCCTTCTGATGTGCATCCGAAGGTTTCTGATGTGCATCCGAAGCCTTCGAATGATAACTGTAAAGGTATTCCTTGATTGATGTAACAACATTAGGCAAACCTCTTAAATTCCCTCAAACTCCTTCAAAACTCCCTCAAAATAAAAAAAATGGAGTTTTGTTTTGTGGTCTCGTTCTTTTTCATTAACTTTGCTCCCAAATAATATAAATTGGAAATATGAGCAAGAACAGAATATGCGAATTGTTTGGCATTGAGCTGCCTGTGATACAGGGCGGCATGGTGTGGTGTAGCGGCTGGCGGCTCGCCTCGGCGGTAAGCAATGCCGGAGGCTTGGGACTGTTAGGAGCAGGATCGATGCACCCCGAAACACTTGTTGAACACATACATAAGATGAAAGAGGCTACGGACAAACCTTGGGGAGTGAACGTGCCTCTGATGTATCCGGAGATAGACCGACTGATGGATATCATAGTGGAAGAAGGCGTGAAGGTGGTGTTCACCTCTGCCGGATCGCCCAAGAAATTCACAAGCCGCCTGCACGAGGCAGGGATAAAGGTTGCCCACGTGGTGTCGAGCAGCAAGTTTGCACGCAAGTGCGAGGAGGCTGGTGTGGATGCCGTGGTGGCGGAGGGCTTTGAGGCAGGAGGTCACAATGGTAGGGAAGAAACTACCACACTGACTCTCATACCGCAGGTGAGACAGGCAACTACCCTGCCATTGATAGCCGCAGGAGGCATAGGCTCCGGACAGGCTATTGTGGCTGTTGAGGCGTTAGGTGCCGAGGGCGTGCAGATAGGCACGCTATTTGCCCTTGCCAAGGAAAGCTCCGCGTCGGAGCAGTTCAAGGAACTCTGTATACGCACAGAAGAGGGCGACACAATGCTCTGCCTGAAGAAGATATCGCCTACCCGACTGGTGAAGAACCAACTCTACATGCAGATAGCAGAAGCCGAGGCACGAGGCGCTGAGGCTGACGAGCTGCGCGGGATATTGGGAAAGGCTGCCTCGAAACGCGGAATTTTCGAGGGCGACACTGAGGGAGGAGAGATAGAGATAGGACAAATCGCTTCTGCCGTGAAGGACATTGAAGACGTGGCAACCATTATGGCTCGTCTAAAAACGGAATACTACGAGACAAAGAACAGACTGGCAAGATGAGACACAAGATTGACTGCTTCCTGACGTGTGACAACCTCGACAACCTGAACGACGAGATAGGCAGATTGCGCAACAACCGCACGATACAGAATATTTTCCTGCTCACGGCAGACGTCGAATATGTTGGCGACAACGAACCTGAGGGCAGTGCCCTTATTGAGGTTGACGCACCGACAAGCTCGAGCACAGTGAGAAAGATTGCTGCGGCAGCTACGGCGGAATATGTGCTGCTACTGACCAAGGCAACAAGACTGAACATGGGACAGACCGCCTTGGAGAGGATGCTGAGAGTGGCAAGCGACTCCAATGCGGCAATGGTGTATAGCGACCACTACTCCATTGAGGCAGGAGAACTGAAACAGCACCCTGCCATCGACTACCAGAAGGGAAGCGTGAGAGACGACTTCGACTTTGGGTCGCTGCTACTGATAAAGACTCCTCTGCTGCACGAATATGCACGCAGGGCGGAAAACGACAATCTGAAATACGGTGCACTCTACGACCTCCGCCTCTTCCTCAGTCGCGAGGGCGAGATATTCCACCTTAACGAATATCTCTACACCGAGGAGGAGACAGACCTCAGGGCAAGCGGGGCAAAGCAGTTTGACTATGTGAACCCCGCCAACAGGAACGTTCAGATAGAGATGGAACAGTGTGTGACACGCCACCTCGAGGCAATAGGCGCACTTATCGACACCTCGAGCTACAAGACTCCCGACTTCAACGAGCAGGACTTTGACGTGGAGGCAACGGTGGTGATTCCCGTGAGAAACCGCGAGAAGACCATCTGCGACGCGGTGGAGAGCGCACTGAAGCAAAAAACGAAATTCAGATACAACGTGATAGTGGTGGACAACCACTCCACCGACCGCACGGGGGAGATTGTGGAGAAACTGAGAAGAAATCCCGAACTCAACACTCCCGACTCTGAGCTTATACACATAGTGCCCGAACGGCACGACCTCGGCATCGGCGGCTGCTGGAACATGGCGATAAACGACTGTCGATGCGGACGCTTCGCCGTGCAACTCGACAGCGACGACCTCTACAGCGGCACCGACACGCTGCAACGCATAGTGGATGCCTTTAAACAGCAGAAGGCGGCAATGATAATAGGTTCCTACCGCATGTGCGACTTCGAACTCAACACCTTGCCGCCAGGACTCATCGACCACCACGAATGGACAGAGGGCAACGGACCGAATAACGCATTGCGCATAAACGGGCTTGGGGCGCCGAGGGCTTTCTTCACACCACTGCTCCGACAGATACAGTTTCCCAACACAAGCTACGGCGAGGACTATGCCTTGGGACTCATCTTCTCGCGCCGTTACCGAATAGGACGCATTTTCGACGAACTTTACCTCTGCCGCCGATGGGGAGGTAACAGCGACGCCGCACTTAGCGTGGAGAAGGTGAACGCCAACAATCTCTACAAGGACAGACTGCGCACACTGGAAATTTCCGCCCGACAGCAGTTGCTGCGGGGCAAGGAGGACATCATGGCGGACAGCACCCTGCTGCGCTTCTTCAACCGGCAGATAGAGACATGGGAAGACGCACGCCGACGCTACAGGGAACTGCAAAACGTGAAAAGCCGCGAGCTGCAGTTTGAGGATGCGGAACTATCACTGCAGTTCAATCCCGCACGCATTGTCTCTACAGGGGCAAAGATAGACAAACAGACACTGGGAGACAGACCGTGTTTCCTCTGCGAGGCAAATCGCCCTACCGACCAGTTCAAGAAAGACATAGACGAGAGATACGAGCTTCTCGTAAATCCCTTCCCCATACTTCCCACACATTTCACCATACCGTCGAAGAAGCACGAACCGCAAAGGATAAAGGGCAACTTTGGTGAGATGATGCGGATTCTGAGCGACTATCCTGATCAAATGGTGTTCTACAATGGTCCGAAATGCGGGGCTTCGGCTCCCGACCACGCCCACTTCCAGGCAGGAACAAGCGGTCTGGTCCCGCTGCAGCGTAGCTGGCAGAGGCTGAGCCGCAACCTCACTCCGCTGCTCACCATAGACGACTTTGAGGGAATATGGCAGATTAGCGATTATCTCTGCTTTGCGCTGCTGATACGCAGTCACTGCCCGCAGACAGCTGAACGCCTGTTCAACCGCCTCTACAACATCATGCCGCTCAACAGCGACGACACGGAGCCCATGATGAACATATTGGCATGGAGGCACGGTGACGACTACATAACGGTGGTGATACCAAGGGCAAAGCACCGCCCCGACTGTTATTTCATAGAGGGAACGGAACAATGTCTTGTGAGTCCTGGAGCACTCGACATGGCAGGACTCATAATAACACCAAGGGAAGAGGACTTCAAGAAACTTACCGCAGAGCGTGCAGTAGGCATATTGCGTGAGGTCGCCCTCCAGGACACCGAGGCAGAGACCATCAGGCAACAGCTCAAGAACCAGACTCTCACGACACCACGGCAAAAGACCTACGACGCAGAGCCGGAGGTGACTGTGGGCATACTCAGTGCACAGAAGATAGCCTTCGACCTCAACTCGCCCTACACGGCTAAGGGAGAGAGCATTGAAGGACCGCAGACCGTGGAGTTCTCCGAGGGAGGAATACTGTGGCGTGGCAACCAGTACCGTGAGCTTACATTCTCTCCGCAGGAATATGACGCATCGTTCTCGCTCCACGACGTGACCATAGGCATCGACTTCCATTGGCAACGCAAGCAGACGCAGACCTTCAACGGTACACTGCGCCTTGTTGTGGAGGCCGACAAGATAACGGCAATAAACCAACTGCCCGTGGAGAGATACTTGTCGAGCGTGATCTCGAGCGAGATGAAATCCACCTCGTCGCCGGAACTGCTAAAAGCCCACGCCGTGATTTCACGCAGTTGGCTGCTTGCACAGATGGAGAAAAGGCAGCACCTGAAGGACGGACAAAACAATTTCTTCTCGTTTGTGAAGAAGGACGACGAGATAATAAGATGGTACGACCGCGAGGACCACACCATATTTGATGTGTGTGCCGACGACCACTGCCAACGCTACCAAGGCATAACAGACTGGGGTAGGGCGGAGGTGCTCAATGCGGTGAAGGCGACACGCGGACAGGTGCTCATCAGTGGAGATGAGATTTGCGACGCACGCTTCAGCAAATGCTGCGGCGGAGTGACGGAGGAATTCCAGTACTGCTGGGAAAATACGCCAAAACCGTACCTGAGGTCCGTAATGGACGCAAATGGGACTGCCCCCGACCTGAGCGACGAGGCAACGGCGGAGCAATGGATAAGAACATCGCCAACGGCGTTCTGCAACACAACAGACAAGAAAATATTGGCTGAGGTGCTAAACGACTACGACCGTGAGACTCCCGACTTCTACCGCTGGCGCGTAGAATACACCCAAGAGGAACTCGCTGCACTGATAAAAGAGAAAACAAAGGACGATTTCGGACGAATAGTCGACCTCGTGCCGCTGCAGAGAGGCAAAAGCGGACGCATCTGCCGACTGAAGATAGAAGGAACGAAAAAGTCGCTCACCATAGGCAAGGAACTGGAGATACGACGGACACTCAGCCAGACACATCTCTACAGCAGCGCTTTCGTGGTGGACCGTGAGATGTCAGAGGGCGACAACACACCCAAACGGTTCATTCTTACTGGAGCAGGATGGGGACACGGTGTGGGACTCTGCCAGATTGGTGCGGCAATGATGAGCAACAAGGGTTACGACTACGACGACATACTGCTGCACTACTACCGTGGGGCGGAGATTAAAAAACTATACGAATAGACAATGAAAAAGAAAAATCCATGGGCATGGGTGCCCACACTATATTTCGCCGAAGGCATACCGTATGTAACGGTGATGACCATTTCGCTGATAATGTACAAGCGAATGGGAATGTCGAACACCGACATCACTCTCTACACATCGTGGCTCTACCTGCCATGGGTCATAAAGCCCTTCTGGAGTCCGTTTGTTGACATAATAAAGAGCAAGCGATGGTGGATTGTCACCATGCAACTGCTCATAGGAGCATCGCTTGGAGGTGTGGCTTTCACAATACCCACGGCGTGGTGGCTGCAAGGCACTCTGTGCTTCTTCTGGCTCATGGCGTTCTCAAGCGCCACACACGACATTGCCGCCGACGGTTTCTATATGCTTGGCCTTAACCACCACCAGCAGGCATGGTTTGTGGGCATACGTTCCACCTTCTACCGCATTGCGACCATCTTCGGCCAGGGAATGCTTGTGGCACTGGCAGGCAACATTGCCGTGCTGACACGAAACGTGAGGTATTCGTGGAGCCTTATGTTCTACTTTGCAGCCGGACTTTTCATCGCACTTTGGCTGTATCACAACTGGATTTTGCCACGACCCAAGGAAGATGGTGACCACGGAAGAATGTCAGCGAAAGAGCTGATCGCCGAACTGGGAAACACCATTCGCACGTTTTTCAACAAACCACAGGTGGTTGTCGGCATCTGCTTCATGCTCTTCTACAGGATGCCAGAGGGACTGCTCGCAAAGGTATCGGCATTGTTCCTTGTTGACTACCAGCACAACGGCGGTCTCGGACTCTCCGACTCCGAATATGGACTTGCACAGGGCACAGTGGGAATAATCGGTCTGACGCTCGGTGGCATACTCGGCGGAATAGCCGCCAGCCGCCACGGTCTGAAACGCTGGCTCTGGCCAATGGTGATGGCTATCACGCTGCCCGACATAGTTTATGTTTATCTTAGCTACGCCATGCCCTCAAACCTCTTTGTCATCAGCACGGGCATCTTCATCGAACAGTTTGGCTATGGCTTCGGCTTCACTGCCTATATGCTATACCTTATATATTATAGCCAGGGAGAGCACAAGACAAGCCACTATGCCATCTGCACCGCATTCATGGCTCTGTCGATGATGCTCCCGGGACTTGTGGCGGGAGCATTGCAGGAAATGGTTGGCTATCGAGCGTTCTTTATCATCGTGATGGTGGCTTGCGCAATGACATACATCGTGACCTCGTTCTTGAAAATAGACCCCAATTTTGGCAAAAAAACGGCAGAATAGGAAAATCCCTATCGCGGAATAGGATATTTCTCTACAAAAGATGTAGTTTTTATGTTAATTTTGCAGTCGAAAGATATAACGAACATAAAAGAAAAGCATTATGAAAACAATGATTGAAAGAATTGGGCTGATGATGATGGTATTGCTCTCCGCCCTTACACTGACGAGTTGCGACGAAGACACCGAGACCGCATATGACCTCGACGGTATTTGGCAAGGAACAATCAACGGCAACTACTACCAGGACCGTTATGGATACACAGAGAGCTGGGACACGGAGATAAGATTCTACCAGAACGGCGACTTCTCGCGCGGAGGAAGTGGAGAGGAGCGCGACTGGGACTATCGTGGCAAACGCTACAGCAGCAGATTCGACTGGAAGGTAAGAAACGGACGCATCTACTTGTACTACGACGATGGCTACAACATCGTGATAGACCGCTACGACCTCTATTGGAGAAGCAACACCCAGCGTTTCCGTGGATATTTCGAGGACTTCGATACTGGCGATCAACTGGCATCGTTCGACCTCGTGAAGGTAGTGGATTGGCACGACTTCTCAAAGAAATCCCAGGACAACGGTCTCTTTGGTGAAGAGAAGAAAGAATGAGGTCTTTTGCCTCATCTAAACAAAAAAAACATAAATATTTGGCTTTTATTTTGTAGTGTCCGTTTTTTCCATTAATTTTGCACTTTAAAATCGCAAGAAAGATGGACAACGACAATACTAAACGTAGGCTCATAGGCATGACCTCCGAACAACTGAAGGAGGTGGTGGCGGAAATGGGACTACCGAAATTCACCGCTTCACAGATAGCCAAATGGCTATATCAGGCAGGCGCGACAAGCATCGAGGGGATGACAAACATCTCCAAGGTGGGTCGCGCCCGTCTGGCGGAGAAGTATTGCGTGGGCACAATGCCGCACCTCGAATGCCAAAAATCGAAAGACGGCACAATAAAATACCTCTTCCCTACAGAAAACGGGAAATTCGTGGAAACGGTGTATATCCCCGACAACGACCGTGCCACACTTTGCGTCTCCTCGCAGGTGGGATGCAAAATGAACTGCCTTTTTTGCCAAACCGGAAAGCAGGGATTTGAGGGAAACCTGACAACAGCCGACATACTCAACCAGATATGCGCGTTGCCTGAGCGAGAGAAACTCACCAACATTGTGTTCATGGGACAGGGAGAACCAATGGACAATCTCGACAATGTGCTCAGCGCCACAAACATACTGACTGCCGACTACGGATTCCAATGGAGTCCGAAACGCATTACGGTAAGTAGCGTGGGCATAAAGAACAAACTGAAACGATTTCTCGACGAGAGCGAGTGTCACATAGCCATAAGCATGCACTCGCCACTGCCAGAGCAACGGCAGCGGCTCATGCCCGCCGAGAGGCAGATGTCGATAACCGATGTAGTGGGACTGCTGAAGCAATACGACTTTACCCATCAGAGGCGAGCCTCGTTCGAATATATAATGTTCAGCGGAGTGAACGACTCTATGGTTCATGCACGCGAGATAGTGAAACTGACAAGCGGACTGGAATGTAGGGTAAACCTCATCCGATTCCATGCCATTCCGGACGTCGACCTGCCGGAGTCAGACATCAGCCGCATGGAATCGTTCCGCGACTATCTCACTGCCCACGGAGTGTTCACCACCATAAGGGCAAGCCGCGGACAGGACATCTTCGCCGCGTGCGGACTTCTCTCCACGGCAAGGAAAGTATGAAAGCGTTGGCATTTCCCATCTTGCTCCTCGTTCTTGTAGCCTGCACAGAGGCAAACGTGGGCAAGCCGCAAAGCGTTGGAGAACCATACGACGTAACGTTGGTGGCTACAGACAAGAGGTTGCTGAAAACCGTTAGCGGAATGATGGGAGTGACCATGGCAGGACTGCCACAAGAGGAACGGCTGTTCACCGTGAAGACGGCAAAGGGAAAGGAAGTAAATGCCGCGACCATGTACGAAAGGACAATAGTGGTGGTAAGGCGGCAAGACGGCAACACGCGGATAAGGTATGAGCGAAACCCTTATGCGAGGGACCAACTGTTGGTGTTCATCGACACTCCTTCGGCAGAAGCATTAAGGGCAGACAGTGCCAAGACGGCAAAGGCTCTGCAGAGGCTTATAGACCAATTTGAGACACGGGTGGCAATGAACCACGATCGTCAGAACCACAATCTGAAGCTCATGAGGACTGTGGAGAAGACCATAGGCTGCAACATAACCATACCCTCGGACATTAGAGCATCCAAGACGGGGAAGGACTTTGTCTGGATTTCCGACAACGGCACAAGGACGATGCGCAACATCTGCATCTATGCTGTCAATGGCATCCGCACCTCGCAAGAGGAGATAGTGAGCCTGCGCGACAGCGTGATGGCTGCCAACATAAAGGGCGAGCGCGAGGGAATGGTGATGAGGACAGAACGTCGGGCTGACGTGATGTTCAGTCGACACGGTAAAGCCATAGTGGCACGCGGATTGTGGCATATGGAAGGCGACGCCATGGGAGGACCTTTTGTGAGCGTAACACTGCCGGACAGCGCCCGCAACCGCACACTTACGGCTGAGGCCTTCGTCTATGCACCCTCAACGACTAAGGCAAGAACCATGAAACGGCTTGAGGCAGTACTATATTCATTGGACATTGAATAAACAAACATAACAAACGTAACAAGATAATGGAAGACAAACTGATACGCGTTGCCATAACGCACGGAGATACGAACGGCATTGGATATGAGGTGATACTCAAGACGTTTGCCGACCCAGAGATGTTTGAGCTATGCATACCTATTGTATATGGCTCGCCAAAGGTGGCCTCATACCACAAGAAGCTGCTTGGATTGCAGACAAACTTCAGCATCATAGACAAGGCTGAGGAGGCAAAACCAGGACGGCTGAACATCATCGCCACCTTCCCCGAGGAAGTGAAGATAGAGATGGGAGTGTCGTCGAAAGAGGCTGGCGAGGCTGCCCTTAAGGCTCTCGATAGGGCAATGACAGACTATCGGTCCGACCTCTACGATGTTCTTGTCACTGCGCCAATTAACAAGAACAACATACAGAGCAACATGTTCAAGTTCCACGGTCACACGGAATATATCGAACATTGCCTGGGCGAGGGAAAGCAGGCTCTCATGATTCTCATGAACGGTCCGCTGCGTGTGGCATTAGTAACCACTCACCTGCCCATAAAGGAAGTGGCACAGGCAATAACGAAGGAGGGAATAGTGGCAAAGGCAAAAATACTGCACGAGTCGCTGCGACGCGACTTCCGCGTCTCTTGTCCTCGTATAGCCGTGCTCGCGCTTAATCCCCATGCCGGCGACGAAGGACTCATAGGCACAGAGGAGAACGATATCATAATCCCAGCCATCAATGAGCTTGAGGAAGCTGGAATTCAGGCTTTTGGACCTTATCCTGCCGACGGATTCTTCGGCAGCGGCGCATACACCAATTTCGATGCCGTGCTGGCAATGTATCACGACCAGGGACTTGCTCCTTTCAAGGCTCTTGCCGTTGAGGAGGGAGTGAACTTCACCGCCGGACTGCCTGTGGTGCGCACCTCTCCCGACCACGGAACAGCATACGACATAGCAGGACTGTGTCAGGCCGACCCGACATCGTTCCGCCATGCCATATTCTCCGCCATAGACATCTACCGCAATCGCGCCAACTACGACGAGCCCTTTGAGAACCCGCTGCCCAAACTCTTCCACGAGAAACGAGACGAGGGAGAGAAGGTGAGATTCGCACAACCTCGTCCGAAAGACCAGTTCAGACGTCAGGACAACATCCGCGACACAAGGAAAGGCAACGTGGAGAAACAGGAAATCCCACAGGAACAACAACCCGTTGCGGAAGATCCGACAGACAAGGAATAGCCTCTCACAATGAAGAAGAAATATCAGAACATATTCTTCGTGTTCGGCATCGCCCTGCTCATTCTGATGCTGACACAGTTGGACTTCGTACAGGTGGTCGAGGGCTTGCAGAGGGCGGGATATTGGTTTTTCGCCGTCATTGCGCTCTGGTTCTTCCTATACATGTTCAACACCGGTGCATGGTATGTCATAATACGTAACAACAAGGAGCACGGCAAAACCGACGAACGGACGAGGAATATCGGTTTCTGGTGGCTATACAAGATAACGGTGAGCGGATTCGCGCTCAACTACGCCACACCGGGTGGACTGATGGGCGGCGAACCATACCGCATAATGTCCCTCTCGCCACGAATAGGCACCGAGAGGGCTTCGTCGTCGGTCATTCTATATGCCATGACCCACATCTTCTCACACTTCTGGTTTTGGCTCGTCTCCGTGGCGCTCTACGTAGCCACAGAGAAGGTCACGGTGTTCATGATGCTAATTCTCACCGCAGTGACACTGTTCTGCGTCTTGGCTATATGGTTTTTCCTGAAAGGCTATAAGAAAGGTATCGCAACCCGCTGCATGAGTCTCTTGAGCCGCTTCCCCATGGTGAAGCGTTGGGCACAAGGATTCTTCGAGAACCACAAGGAACAGCTCTCCACCATCGACTGTCAGATAGCGGCACTGCACCAGCAGAATCCGAGGGCTTTCGCCACGGCAGTGGGACTTGAGCTGGCTTGCCGCATAGTGTCGGCTTTAGAGATATATTTCATCCTCCTGGTCATCATGCCATCGGCAAACTATCTGCAGTGCATTCTGATATTGGCTTTTACTTCCCTTTTTGCCAACATGCTCTTCTTCATGCCTCTGCAGCTCGGTGGACGCGAGGGAGGTTTCCTGATGTCGGCGAAAGGGCTTACGCTCTCAGTCAATGCTGGCATTTTCGTGGCTCTCATCGTAAGGGTGAGGGAGCTGATATGGACCGCCATAGGTCTTCTGCTCATCAAATTGGACAAGAAATGAACTTGCTGGCTCAAAAAAACAGCTATATAAGGACATTTCTCAAACAAAAAAGGCGATAATTAAAAAAATATATGTAACTTTGTGCGCTAATGAGGATTTCTGAACTGCAAGAGATAAAGAGGCGGTACAACATCGTAGGCAATTGCGATGCCTTGAACCACGCACTCGACGTCGCTCTACAAGTGGCGCCGACAGACCTCAGTGTGCTCATTGTTGGAGAAAGCGGAGTGGGAAAGGAGATTATCCCACGCCTCATTCATGAGCGTTCGCCACGCCGCCGCGAGAAATATTTCGCAATCAACTGCGGCTCCATCCCCGAGGGAACGATAGACAGCGAACTGTTTGGACATGTGAAAGGTTCCTTCACGGGTGCCATCGACGACAGTCCCGGATATTTCGGTGCGGCAAACAAGGGAACGTTGTTCCTCGACGAGGTGGGGGAACTGCCTCTTGCCACACAAGCCCGACTGCTGCGTGTACTCGAGACTGGAGAATATATCTCTGTGGGAGCTACAGAGGTGAGAAAGACCGACGTGCGCATAGTGGCTGCAACAAATGTGAACATGACAAAGGCCATCAGCGAGGGACGTTTCCGCGAGGACTTGTACTATAGACTCAACTCTATACCTATACACATGCCTCCACTGCGTGAGCGTGGTGAGGACATAGTGCTGTTGTTCCGCTTGTTTGCCATGCAAATGGCAGAGAAATACAAGATGGAGCGCATAGTCCTCGACGACGGAGCAAAGGAAATACTCAAACGCTACAAGTGGCCGGGAAATGTCAGACAACTGAAAAACCTCACAGAGCAAATCTCCATTCTCAGCCCAACACGCGAGATTTCCGCCGACGTGTTGAAACAGTTCATTCCGCAAGACACGGAGAGCACCCAACTTGTCAAGATAGGCAACTGTGAGAGCGACCACAGCTTCGAGAACGAGAGAGAGATTCTCTACAAGATTCTCTTCGACCTCAGGGGAAACGTCAACGAGTTGAGGCAAGAAGTGGCGATGCTGAAGAAGAAACTCAACCTCACGGCAGACTTGTCCGTAAGAGGAAATGAACTTCCTGCCGTTACTTCTCACGATACAACCCAACCCAAACCGGTGATCATTAGCAACGAGAAACCCGAAACAGAGTTCGACCTTGCAGAGGAGTATGTTGATGACCAGCAGCAGACATCGGTAGATACAGACCCAAAACAAAGTCTCAACATCGAAAAAATGAGCAAACACTATCTTGAAAGAGCACTCGAACGAAACGGCGGTAACCGGAAAAAGGCAGCCGAGGAACTTGGCATTTCCGACCGCACACTCTACAGATGGCTAAGGCATTTTGGCATCGCCGTAATCATGGCTCTCGTCATGGTGACCTCGTTCACAAGCTGCCAAATATCATACAAGTTCAATGGAGCCAGCATCGACTACAGCAAGACGAAGACAATACAGATTGCCGACTTCCCCATTCGCTCAAGCTACGTTTGGGGCCCAATGGCAAGCATCTTCAACAACGAGCTGAAAGACCAGTTCGCAAACCACACGCGACTGATACAGGTGAAGCGCAACGGCGACCTGAAGATAGAGGGGGAGATAACACGCTACGACCAGCGCAACAAGTCGGTGTCGAGCGAGGGCTACTCCTCACAGACAGAGCTCTCCATGACAGTAAACGTGAGGTTCACCAATAATGTCAACCACACTGAAGACTTCGAGCAGCAGTTTACCGCCACAGCCACCTACGAGAACACCCAGACACTTAATGCAGTACAGGAGGAACTCGTTACACAGATGGTCAAGGAGATAACAGAACAGATATTTAATGCCACCGTAGCCAACTGGTAAGCGGAATGGTACAACCCAACGGAAAGAAATGAACATTACAGAGCTGATAAACCATCCCGAGAAGATGGACCGTGACACTCTCTACGAGTTGCGGTCAACATTGGCTCTATATCCATATTTCCAAACTGCACGCATTCTCATGCTGCAAAACCTGTTTCTGCTCCACGACCCCTCGTTCGACGAGGAACTGCGCCGTGCGGCAATCTACATATCTGACAGGAAGGTGCTGTTCAGAATGGTTGAGGCGGCACACTACGGACTGAGGAACACGAGGAGGCAAAGCGAGCCTTCGCAGGCAAAGAATGAGAGCCGCACGATATCACTCATCGACAATTTCCTCGACAACATTCCGGCAGAGACAACACCGAAGGAGAAACGTCACCGACGCCCCACTCCAGCAGATGCCACAGTGGACTATGTGGCTTACCTCATGGAGCTGGATGAGAGTGAGGAACAGCAGGACGACACAGAGAAAAAACCGCAGCTGAAGGGGCAAAGTTTGATTGATAATTTCATAGAAAAAGACAACGGAAAAATTGTCCTTAGCGACACCGTGGAGTTCACACCGGAGTTGGACAACAACGAGGGCGGAAACGACGAAAAACAAGGGGAAGAGGGCTTCTTTACCGAAACTTTGGCGCGAATTTACATAAAACAGGGCAGATATTCAAAGGCATTGGAAATAATTCAGCGATTAAGTTTGATTTATCCAAAAAAAAATGCTTACTTTGCAGATCAAATACGTTTCTT